>QRVH01000035.1 GCA_003458705.1 Eubacterium sp. AF22-9
ATAATCGCAATATTACATTGAAAAGAACATATGTTTATTATGTTTCATGTGAAACATTTTCACAATATATTGTGCTTTAGATAGTTAATAGACATAATTCTTTAATACATATCTTGAGTTATCCAGAATCTGACTGTATAATTAACAAACAAATTATTTTTTGTGAGTAAGTGAGGTTATTATGGTATTTAAACACATTTACAGGATTGGTCTTGAGGACTGTGGAAGAGAAAGTAAGGCTACGAACAAGGCAATTCTCACTATTTTGGAGGATATTGCAGGCTTACATTCAGCAACAGTGGGACTTGGTCTTAATGAAATAAGTGAGACAGGCTGTGCATGGGTCGTTTTAAACTGGCAGATGCAGATTATTAAGCGTCCTGCATATAATGATGAATTAACTGCTTATACATGGTCAACATCAGTCGATAAGCTGTTTGCAGAAAGAGATTTCAGAATTACTGACAAGAATGGTGATACAATTGTTATTGCCACATCACGCTGGATTTATATGGATATTAACAGGAGAAGACCAGTAAGAATAACACCGAAAATTATGGACAGATATGAATCAGAGCCGGAAAACCGCGTATTTACTGAGAAAATAACGAAAACAGATATTCCTGATACAGACTATATTGAAATTGCATACAATATTTTAAGAAGAGATGTGGATAATCTTGGACACATGCATAATATAAGTTATCTGGATGCTGCTTATGATGTTATGCCGGAGGAATACTTTAATGGTCCGCAATTTAACTTTGTAAGCATTGAATACCGTAAAGAATTGCTAAAAAATGATGATGTAAAAACACATTTTTATAAAATTGACAACGGATGTATAATATCTTTAAATACGGATAAGATAAATTCAGTAATTACGCTGAAATATTAAGAATAATTGTTGTAAAAATAAGGATATAAGCCTGAATATATTGTCAGGTACATGGAAAGGAGAATAATTATGAGTCTCATTAATAAAGAAAAGGTTTTAAACGGAGTTGGAAAGGCTGTGGATGCTACTAATAGCATGGCGGATAAAGCGTCTACATTTGTTAAGGAAAAGGAAATTGACAAGAAGGCTATGAAAGCTGCGAAAACTGCCGAAAAAGGTATTAAAATGGCAGGAAATAAGATTGGAGAGGTTGCCGGAGAGATTGTTGCAGGTTACAAGAGCAAGGCTGGCGGAGCTTCTGCTAAGGCTTCGGGTACATCTTCAACAGGAAACACAGCACCTGATATTGTTGTTGATGCCAAAGATGTTACAGAACATTCAAGTGATGAGGAATAGTAATGCAAAGCGATTTTTCACAGGGAAAAGTCTGGAAAAATGTTATTAATCAGGCTATTCCGCTTATGGTCGCACAGCTTATACAGATTCTGTATAATGTTGTTGACCGGATATACATCGGGCATCTTTCTGTTATCGGGAGCAATGCTTTAACGGGAATAGGGCTTGTTTTTCCTATTACAACACTTGTTGCGGCATTTACTAATCTGATTTCTACAGGCGGTGTGCCGCTTTTTTCAATGGCAAGAGGAGCAAAAGAAGAGGAAAAAGCTGAGCTTATATTAGGACAGGTCGTTTCCTTACTTACGATTACATCACTGGTGCTTATGGTATTGTGTTACATTTTTAAAAGACCAGTGCTTTTCCTTTTTGGAGCGAGTGAGGAAACATATGTATACGCTGACCAGTATCTTAAAATATATCTTCTGGGTACAGTGTTTTCAGTACTTTCAACAGGTCTGAACGGCTTTATTAATGCACAGGGATATCCGAAAAAGGGCATGATGACTGTTATGCTTGGCGCGATTATTAATCTCATTCTTGATCCGATATTTATATACGGATTACATATGGGAGTTTATGGCGCAGCAATAGCCACTGTTATAAGTCAGGGAGTATCATTTGCATGGGTATTAAGCTTTTTTGCAGGAAAGAAAACATTTTACCGTGTTAAGAGGGAAAATCTGATTCTAAGGGCAGGAATGGTTGGAAAGATTACATCTCTTGGAATATCAGGATTTGTTATGCAGGGAACAAACTGTCTTGTTCAGATTGTGTGCAATAAAATGCTTTTTATGTACGGCGGAGATATGTATGTCGGAATCATGACTGTAATTAACTCTGTCAGGGAGATTCTTTCTGTTCCCGGAAGTACACTGGGAAGCGGCGCGCAGCCTGTTCTTGGCTACAATTATGGTGCAAAGCAGTATGAGAGAGTCAGAAAAGCAATAAGATTCACGGCGGCAATAGGATTTTTATACATGCTCATTGCATGGCTCGCTGTAATTATATTTCCGAAGGAGATTCTGTCGGTATTCACGACCGATAAGGCTATGATCAGCTCAGGAGAACATGCATTGAAGCTGTATTTCTTTGGATTCTTCTTTATGTCATTCCAGTTTGTGGGACAATCAACATTTACAGCGTTAGGATGTGCCAAGAGAGCAGTATTTTTCTCAATATTCAGGAAAGTGATTATTGTTGTACCGCTTACAATTATACTTCCTATGCTTGGACTTGGCGTTGAAGGCGTATTTATCGCTGAACCGATATCTAATGCAATAGGAGGTCTGGCTAGCTTTACAACAATGTATTTTACGCTTTACAAAAAACTGCCGGAATAGTATTCTAAAGACAAAGATAGCAAAGATGCCATCGCTTCCATACGGGGAGCGGTGGCTTTTTTAAAATGTACCACACATTTAAAATGTTATGGATTAATGGAAAGAAGGATATTGTATGGATATATTTGATATAATAGGTCCTGTAATGGTTGGTCCGTCAAGCTCACATACGGCTGGGGCTGTGCGGATTGGATACATTGCCGGAAAGCTTATGGGAGAACCAATAGCGAAAGCTGAGATATTTTTATATGGCTCTTTTCTTGCAACCGGAAAGGGGCATGGAACAAGAAAGGCACTTGTTGCCGGGCTTCTTGGAATGAAGCCGGACGATATGAGGATTCCTGACAGCTTTGAGATAGCAAAGAAACATGGAATTGAAGTCACATTTGGAGAATCAGCATTAAGAGATGCGCATCCTAATACGGCGCAGATTCTGCTCACATCGGTAACCGGGAAGAAGCTTGAAGTTGTCGGGGAGTCGCTTGGCGGTTCAAGAATTAATATTGCACAGATTGACGGGATTTCAACGAATTTCTCAGGGGATTATCCTACACTTGTTGTTCACAATATGGATCAGCCGGGACATGTTGCGGAAGTTACATCAATGCTTGCACATAAGTCTGTTAATATTGCGACTATGCAGTTGTACAGGGCAAGCAGAGGTGGCAATTCAGTTATGGTGCTTGAGTGTGACCAGGAAGTGCCGGAGGAAGGAATCAACTGGTTAAGACATGCAGAAGGTGTTGTTAAGGTAACATATCTTGGCATGGAGTAAGTGAAGGATATCACATTTTAATTGAGGATAAATGTTATAATTAAACAATGAGATTGGACATCGTGATTGGTTATAGAAATAAAAATTACCAGAAACAGGAGGCTTTATGGCAGAATATCATTCAATCAGTGATCTTGTAAAGTTAAGTACAGATAATAATCAGGAATTATGGCAGGTTGTTCTTACAGGACAGGCACATGATAAGCTTATGTCTGAAAGAGATGTATTTGCACAGATGAAAAAGATGTATCAGGCAATGAAAAGCGCAGATGAGCTTTATGACCAGCAGCTAAAGTCACCAAGCAAAATGGCAGGCGGAGATGGATATAAAATGTACATTTATAATGAGTCTGGCAGAAATATATGCGGTGATTTTATTGGTGTGGTTATGGAAAAGGCATTAAAGATGGGAGAATCGAACGCGTGCATGAAGAGAATTGTGGCAGCTCCTACAGCAGGTTCGTGCGGTGTTATTCCGGCGGTATTTCTGTCTTATGAAAAATGTTTTGGTGTACCAGAGGATGAATGTGTAAAAGCCTTATTAATTGCGGCAGGAATTGGGGCGGTAATTGCTGAAAATGCATCTATTGCCGGAGCTGCAGGCGGATGTCAGGCAGAGATTGGTTCGGCAAGTGCCATGGCGGCAGCGGGACTTGCATATATGCAGGGAGCGGACATCGAAGGATGTGCAAATGCGCTTGCGCTTGCATTAAAGAGCATGTTAGGATTAACCTGTGATCCGGTATGTGGTCTGGTAGAAGTTCCGTGCATCAAGAGAAATGTTTCAGGGGCAGTCAATGCCATTACTGCAGCACAGATGACAATGGCTGGAATAAAAAGTGTAATTCCTGCGGATGAAGTCATAGATTCAATGAGAAGAATAGGTAATGATATGCCGGTATGTCTGAAAGAAACAGGTGAAGGCGGACTGGCAATAACACCTACAGCGAAAGTATATAAAGAAAAGTTAAATAATATTGACAACTAATGTCACAAAAAATGACAAAAATTCGACAAAAAATACTGATTTTATTGAAAATTTGGCAAAAAATCTGTTGATTGACGAAAATAATATGCTATAATATAGATGATTGCAAGAGAGATTGAATTTGTTTGATTGAGTTTGAATGCTTTTGCAAGTAACATTACACACGAATATAAGGATAACTCCATAATTCCTTATATTTGACTATATTTCTATCCCCTCTACTCATCCCCGGTTCCCCCAGAACCGGGGAAGTTTTTTATGTGCGAAAGTAGCGATGAAAATACAAACAAATATGTTGTAATCATGCTTGCATGAATAGCAGCATATTTGTTTGTGTTTGAGGAGCACCGCAACAGCGACAGAACGCAGTTCTGGAGCATGAGCAGCGAGCGCAGGTTGCGAGAACGTGGGTAGCGATTCAGATTATCCCCCAAATAAAATAAAACATTTTTCTACATATGAATATCAGGATATGTTATAATTACAAAATCTCTTATTATTCAGATAAGACAATTTATCAGTGAATAAAATATCAGAGGATGGAGTTAGTTATGACACGAAAAGAACTTAATGAAATTAAATCACAATATACATTAGAGGACTGTGGAATTTTAAGATTATGTGGCTGTTATGTTGATGGTGAGCGTAACAAGATAACACAGTTCAACGAGAATTTCCTTAATCTTCCAGAAGAGGAAAAACACAAATATTTTGACATTTTTAAGAAAACTCTTTCAGGTACACCGGGAAAGAATCTTGTCGATATGAAGTTTAATGTTGATGCCTATGCTGATGAAGGTGCAAGAACATTTTTAATGAATCTGAGAGACAGCGGACTTAAAGATGACAGACTTCTTGATGAATTCTATGACAGGATTATCAATAATTACAGTTATGTTGGCAATTATCTGATTCTTCTTATTAATCAGATGTATGATATCCCAGCGGTTACTACTGATAATATTGAGATGGAAGACGCATCGGATGAGGTTTACAGCTACATTTTATGCAGCATTTGTCATGTAAATCTTTCCAAGCCGGGACTTGGCTATGATGAGGAGGATAATAATTTTCACGATAAGAAGCAGAACCACATGGTTGATGTGCCGGATGTTGGATTTTTATTCCCTGCATTTAATAAAAGAAGCGCAGATGAGGATATGACACTGTTTTATACTAAAGATGTAAGTGAGTTTGAGGACGGGCTTATTGACTGTCTGCTCGACTGCGCCGTTCCGCTTCCTGCCAAGCAGCAGAAGGAAACATTTACATCGCTTGTAAGTGAGGCACTTGGTGAAGAGGCTGACCTTGAGGTTGTTAAGAATATTCATGAGAATCTTGAGCAGATTATAGAAGAGAAGAAGCAGGAAAGTCCGGCACCGGTTATGCTTGATAAAACTGAGATGAAGGATCTGTTGGAAAAAAGTGGTGTTAAAGAAGAAAAGCTTGAGAATTTCGAGGAGCACTTTGAGATGGCTGCCGGTGAACATGGAAAGCTTGTTGCATCAAATGTTTCATCTGGTAAGAAATTTGAAGTGAAAACGCCGGATGTTGTCATAAAGATTAATTCAGATAAGACAGATATTGTGAGTACACAGGTAATTGATGGAAGACAGTGCCTTGTAATTCAGATTGACGAGAGACTTGAGGTTAATGGGATTTCAGTTAATCCTGATACAGGTGAGGTTATAGACAGAACCGCTGATGGATATGTAGAAGAATGATGATGGAGGATGAGTCTGTATGACATTGAAGAAGTTGCTGCATAATTTCAATGGGCATCTGCACACGGTTAATTCCCACAGAAGGCTGGTGAGAAAATACTGCTTTAAGCTTGGGTTATACAGGCAGGGAATGATGCATGATTTGTCAAAATATTCGCCATCGGAGTTCATACCAGGAGTTAAATACTATCAGGATGGACACAGAAGTCCTAATAATGCCCAGCGTGAAGATGAAGGTGTTTCAAAGGCATGGCTGCATCATAAGGGTAGGAACAAACATCATTTTGAATACTGGATAGATTACGATGTCGATGGTAACAGCACTATTCTTGCAGGGATGAAAATGCCTGTGAAATATGTTGCTGAGATGTTTTGCGACAGAGTTGCAGCGAGCAGGATATATAATAAAGACAAGTACAAAGATTCGGATCCATTGGATTACTATATTAAGGGGCTTGGGCATTATATTATGCATCCGGAAACAGATGCGCTTCTTCACAATCTTTTGAAGATGCTTGCTGATAAAGGGGAAGAGTATACATTTGCATATATAAAAGCAAATGTGCTTAAGAAAAAGAAAAAAGGCGGATTATAGCAATTTTTTGGTGAAACTTTAATATTTTGACAAGAAAAAGGTTTTTAAAATTGGTGTAATAGTGTATAATTTAAAGAACAATATGAACAAGAAATTGTTCTGGTGAATAATTTAATAAGAGGAAAGGGAGGTCTTATAATGGGGATAATGCATACTAAGGCCGAAAGAACTGAAAAGGTTAAAGAGATTAAGGCTAAGAACGAGAAGAAGGTAAAAGAGGTCAGGGCAAAGAAGAAAGAGCTTGATGCAGAGGTTAAGAAGAAAGCTAAACAGGTTGCTGCTGACGGAAAGAAGAGAAGAGCAGGTATTACATTCAGACTGGTTATGCTTGCTATTGTACCGGTAATTGTTATGGTACTGGGGCTTATTGCAACTACAATATTCAGTCTTAAGTCAGGACTGGAAGAAGAGGCCATGGATGGACTTGAACTGTTAAGTGGGGCAGTACAGAGTTCTTATGAGGATATTAATGGCAACTATGAATATAAGAACGGTAGATTATTCAAGGGTGGCGAAGAATTGACGATTAAACCGGCTGCACTTGATATATATGTCAAGAACTCCAAGAATGATGTCCAGGTTACACTTACATACGGAACCAAGAGAGTTCTTACAACGCTTACTGATAATAAGGGAGCAAGATTAACGGGAACAGATATAGCAAGTGAAGTGTGGGATGTAGTTAAGACGGGAAAGACATATAGAGATACTAATTATAAGGTAGATGGAAAGAGATACTGTGCAGTATATGTGCCACTAAAGGATAATAATCAGGTTGTAGGATGTGTATTTGCAGGACAGCCTACATCAGATATTACAAACTATATAATGCAGAAGGTTGGAACAATGCTTATAGTTTCTGCAGTAGTACTTATGTTAGTAGGAATTGTGGCAACATTTATAGCACAGAGTATTTCAAAGTCGATTAAGAGAGCAAGTGTATCTGTAACGAAAGTTGCCGGAGGAGATCTTACAGTAGAGGTTGATAAGACTGTACTTAAGAGACAGGATGAAATCGGAGACATGGGCAGAGCCCTTGAAACTCTTATATTTAAGTTAAGAGAAATTGTTGGAAGCCTTGCAAAGTCTGCAACAGATCTTGGTGAGTCAGGTAATTCAATTGACTCTATGGCTTCACAGTCAAGTGTTGCTGCAGGAGAAATCAGTACAGCAGTAGAAGAGATATCTAAGGGTGCAGTATCACAGGCAGAAGATATTGAGACAGCAACTAATGAAATTATGACAATGGGTGAACAGATTACTCAGATAGTTAATAATATTGCTGACCTTACAAAGACATCTAAGAACATGGAAGAAGCCGAAAATGCTTCACAGGATACAATGATTGAATTAAGTGACGCAGTCAGAGAACTACTGATGCAGTTGCAAGAATTGCAAAACAGATAGAGACAACTAATGAATCGGTAGATAAGATTGGCAATGCTGCTTCACTTATTGCAGATATTGCAAGCCAGACAAGCCTGTTATCACTTAATGCTTCTATTGAATCTGCAAGAGCAGGAGAAGCAGGAAAAGGATTTGCAGTTGTTGCATCAGAGATTCAGAAGCTTTCATCACAGTCTGACAGCACAGCAAGTAAGATTCAGGAGATTATCACAGATCTCCAGAATGATTCGAAAGAGACACTTGAGGTTATGAGAAGTACAGAAGTTCTTGTAAGAGAGCAGTATGAAAAGCTTGCAGCAACTAAGGAAAGATTCAAGGAAGTTGGTAATGGCATTAATGTTTCAAAGCATGGAACAGATGTTATTAAAGGCAATGCCGAAGTATGCGACAGTTCAAGAGTTACTGTTGTTGATGTAATATCTAATCTTTCTGCTATATCAGAAGAGAATGCTGCTTCAACACAGCAGACAACATCTTCTATGCAGGAGCTTAATGCAACTATTAATATTCTGGCAGAAACAGCAGCTAAGGTTAAGGAAGTATCAGACCAGCTTAATGAAGATATGAAGTTCTTTAAAATGTAATTTATAAGTATAATATAATTAAGTAAGCACTGCTATTGTGTTAAAGGTACACAACAAACAGGTGCTTATTTTTATACTTTTTCAAGAGCATTTATTAATTCTTTAATCTGTGCGCGTATTTTCCTGCGGTTGATATCAGCATAACCAATCTCATTGGCAATGCGGTACAGATATTCCTGAAAGTTCTGCACCAGCTGCGGATGGTTGAAGTCAAGAACCATGCTTGGCAGGGCAGTACGAACGAGAAGTGCCTCAGAGCCTTCATTGACGATAATACATACATTATCGTCTGGATTATATTCTATAGGAACAAAGAAATAATCCGGGTAAGTGTCCATTATTTCAAGGATATTTTTAAGATGAAGTGCATATGTACGAGGTGTGTAATATATAGGAACTTCCTGCTTTACTACAGGGAATATTACAGGAACTCTGCCTGATAAAACCTGATTAACTGTTGCAAGCGGACATATATCTACATTACGGAGATTATCGTACATTTTGTCTCTTTGATATGCGATTCTCATGCTCACTCCAAGACTGTCTGGATTGTCATTAAGAAATTGAGTTACAAGTTCATCTGGCATGGTGGCAGGAGGGAGGCTTAAGCCTTTCTGTATATGTGCGACAGGAGTACTCAGGAATCTGTGAAAACAGGTTGAAACATCTTCAGCACTTTCGTAAATGTTCATTGTCGGGCGGCAGTATGATAAAAATGTTTTGAATTCAATTTCTTTAATAGAAACAATTGCAGATTCTGCTGTGAGTACAGTAAATGTTTTATCTGGAATTGAAGAGAGACTGTCAGAATATACTGCGGCATACCCTGGATATACTATGCTGATTTTGGAAAATAGATTATCTCTCATTCTTGGGTAATAATATGATTTCACACGGCCTGTAAGGTATGCCGGAACCCAGTAGAAAAATTCTTCGAAAAACTGGGTTGTATTCACAGGAGAGGGGGATATCTGACATATTTCATATCCGTAATCAAGTAATCTTATAATAAGCTCATGAAGTGAGGCAATAATTTCCTTGTTATCAAATATGCTGTAAACATCATCATCTACCCATACATAGATTGTCTTTGGATTGTCAAGAGTCAGAAGATAATTGACAAAACTGAGAATTGCCTGTCTTTTTCCCTCTGATCTGTATAAAACGCTCGTTGCATTAGGAACAACATCAATTGTACGGATTCCCTGTATATAATCAGTAGATGATGAAGAGACGTTTTCATTAAGAATACTGTCAACTAAATCATTCTGGACAGGCAGTTCATCAGTAAGCCACAGATAAAGCATTTGCGAGTATTCAGATACAGGTCTTGAGTGGTTAAATCGCGAATAATCGGCAGCAAGGGCAAGAGCCTTTCTTTGATAGTTAAGCTTGATTGAACCGGCGAAGTAATCAGCCATTTTTTTAAGAACTTCTTTGTTCCGTGGACATTTTCTTTTACCGTTACGGTACAGGCTGACCGCCGAGTTATCAATACCGACAGCGCTAGCAAGCGTTGTGTTACTTGTATTGGTTATGTCCATCAGAAACTTGAATTTGTCGTTAAAAGTCATAGTGTCTCCTTATGCAAATGCGTGTACGCCCGAAATAATAAGTGTTGTAAGAGTACGTGCCATATCATCAAGTGTAATTCCATTAGGATTAGTTATCCACTCATAGTACACGGAAACCATTCCTCCGGCGATAAAGTTAGAAATAAGAGGATACTGTTCAGGTGGAACACTCATTTTAATATCATTATCAAGCATTTCCTTAAGAAGAGTTTCCTGCAAAGTTTTCTGGAGTCTGTTAAAAAGCAGGATTCCGTTATCAGATGCAAATAAATTTCTTACGATGTCAGCATCAGACATTATTGTATTAAGAAAAGCAAAAAGTGTCTGCGGTGACAGCATGTTGTAATCTTCGGACATAGCATACATAAGGTCTTTAAGTGATGTTATAAGTTCACAAATTCCCTCATCAAGTACATCATTTACTGTAGAGTAGTAAGTGTAAAATGTTTTTCGGTTAATGTTAGCCTGTGCGGCAAGTTCAGTAACTGTTATTGAATTAAGCTTTTTCTTCTGCATAAGCTCAACGAGTGCTTCATAAATTGCTTTTTTTGTCTTTAGAATTCTGCGGTCAGCTTTAATTTCTGGTGCAGATGTAGTATTAACTTCTTCAGATTTTCCCATATAAGCCTCCTTGTTTTGCGAAGCAAAATGCGACTGCCCTTGCAGGAGCAGAGGATTTTGCTTCCCTGTAACCAGATTATAAAATGTGTATAAATAACGCATAAAGATTTAATAAAAACTGTATTTTCATGTCAAATATATTGTACAACATATGCTGCCAATAGTAAACAAAATACGACAAAATGTTACATAAGTGCCAAAAAGGAAGTAATTGACCTTTGAAAAATTTTGTTAAAAAACATACAATGTTGGTTGGAAACATATTGTGTGATAATGGAACATTTGTGTATTAAATATTTAGTATGCAGATAAATGTTAAAGTCATTAAGAGGGTAGGTTTAATGAAAAAGAAAAATACATTTATTAATGTAACAGCCAGTATGGGAAGAGGTCTTTTATATGCTTACTTGTATATTATGTTCAGACCGAAGATATGTTATCAGAGCAGAAAGGCAAAAGAAGAAATAGAAAAGGGCGGTGTCATATTCATTGGCAACCATGTGGGGCACAATGATGGCCAGATGTTTTATATGCTGTTTAAGAACAGCGTCCTCATAATAGCCAAAGACTGGGCTGATAAGAAGATTCTTAAGTGGCTTACAAGTGGCGGAAAATTTATTTCTGTTGACCGTTTTGGAACTGATATTACATGGATAAGGGGAGCATCAGAGCATCTTCGTGCAGGAGACAACATGATAATTTTCCCTGAAGGACATACTTCAAAGACTGGTGTTATGGATGAATTCAAGCCGGGCTTTGTAATGCTGGCAGTTATGTCAGGAGCAAAGATTGTTCCGGTATATAATAACGGCGAGTATCATAAGCTGTTTGGGAAGAGACTCAGGCTGTATGTTGGTGAGCCGATGGAACTTACCAAAGAAGGTAAGGGGCTTAATGCAGAGTATCTTGCCAGAGAGTGCGCGAGATTCCGGGAGGTTGTGAAGACGCTCGGAAGGTAGTGACAGGACGGACGGGGCTGCGGCTGGGTGAGACGCGGGCGTTGTGTGGGTGTGTAGCATTTTGAAACACGCTCCCGCTCGTATCCGGACGCAGCGGTACTAGGTTCATTCGCGTTCGTATGTGTGATGCTGTGAGCTTTGCTCCCGCATCCCCCACATAACTTCGAATTCACCAAGTGCCGGCGTCCTCCCACGGTTTCAAACTACTACACACTCCCTCGGATTTAAATAAAATAAAAAAGGAGCAAATCATGAATCATTATTTTTATAACATGGTAAACCCTGATGAAATGGAGACTCTGGAATATATTCCAACTATTCCAAAGTTTTTGGATTTTATTAGAAAACAATATTCTGATTATCCAGCCATAAGTGACAAAGTTACAACATATACATATGAAGAACTTGTTTCAAGGGTTGCTAAGAGAGTTACATTTATTAATTCATTAGGACTTGAAAAAGGTTCTAATATTGCCGTTCTTGCAAAGAATGACCTTGATGCAATGGAACTTTTTCTTGCAATTCCAGCAGCCGGACATGTACTTATCATGCTTCCTAATGCACTTAACGATAAGGCACTTGCAGGAATCAGCATGAAGTTCGATCTTGCTGGTATGTTTGTTGGCAAGGAATTTACTGAGGTTACAGCAAATGTGCCTTGTAAGACATGGCCAAGCACTTCTATTGGTGAGACAGAAAGCGCATTTGCAGATGTAGAAAAAGATACTACAGCAGCTATCTTCTTTACGGGAGGAACTACAGGAGCACCGAAGGGCGCAGTTCACAGCCACGGTTCTATTATGAGAGGTTCATTTAACGGTGTATTTGGACCGGGAAGTATTCTCCATAAGAGATATATTGCCATGCTTCCACTTTCACATATTTTTGGTGCAATCATGGGATATATGGCTAAATTGTATACAGGTTCGCTTACATTCACATGTACTGACATGAGAGCCGGTATCGGTGACATTCCTGTTGTAAGACCTACAACTCTTGTGCTTGTTCCGGGACTTGTTGAGATTATTCTTAACATTGCAAAGGCTAAGGGCAGAGCTTTCCTCGGTGATCTTGAGCTTATTATGTGCGGTGCAGCACCTGTTCCACCTAGACAGATGGCAGAGTGCCGTGAGTTTGGAATTACTTTATGTGCAGGTTATGGACTTACTGAGTGTGCCAACCTGACATCAGGTAACTGCGATACAGACAAGAAGCCTGAGTCTATGGGACACATTTATCCAGAACAGCAGGTTAAGGTTGTTGACGGAGAACTCTGGATTAAGGGCGACAATGTAATGAAGGAATATTACAAAGACCCTGAGCATACAGCTGAAGTATTTGAGGATGGCTGGTTCAAGACTGGCGATATCGTAGAATTTGACGATGACGACTGGATATATATCACAGGCCGTATTAAGAATCTTATCATTCTTCCTAATGGTGAAAATGTATCACCAGAGGAGATTGAAGAGTTATTCTACAAGCAGCCACTTGTAAAGGATTGTCTTGTACAGGAGATGGAAATGAATGGAAATACTGTTATAGGTGTTGAGATTATTCCATACATGCCAGAATTAGAAGGTGCATCTGAGGAAGAAATCCAGAATAGATTACAGGATGCCGTTAATGAGGTTAATAAGGAACTGCCACCGTTTAAGAGAGTGCTTAAGCTTAAGGTGAGAACAGAGGATTTCAAGAGATCTGGTGCGATGAAGATTTTGAGGAATCAGGCATAAGGTTGTGGTGGTGCCCGGAAGGTAGTGACAGGACGGACGGGGCTGCGGCTGGGTGTGACGCGGGCGTTGTGTGGGTGTGTAGCATTTTGAAACACGCTTTCGCTCGTATCCGGACGCAGCGGTACTAGGTTCGCTGGAGTTTGTTGGCACGAAGTGCCAACTGCTCCAGCTTACCAAGTGCCGGCGTCCTCCAACGGTTTCAAACTACTACACACCCACACGCCGTCCGCATCCCACCCAGCTCGCAGCCCCTGCGTTCGCCACAGCCTTCCGGGCTGCCTCCTGCGGAGGGTCCGCCCGGTGGTTTTTGAAAGCGTGGATGGTGGCACACGGAGGGGTGCAGACCACGGGTGGGCAGCCAGCCGTTGGCTGGCGACCCCAAATTTTAGTTGATTAAAATCCGGGAGGTGTCAGTCGCAGGTACGCGGTTTTAAAAAGGCTTGCGGAAAAAACCGTCGGAGGACGCCGGCACTTAGGGAGTTCGGGATTTTTGTGCGAGATGTGCGAGCAAAGCTCGCTGCATCACGCACAAAAGCCTGAACGAGCTTAGTGTCCGCTGCGTCCGGAGCCGAGCGGAAGCGTGTTTTTGGAGCAAGCTTTTTCAAAACTGCGTACCGTCTGATTGCCAACACACCCAACCGGATTTCAATAAAGTAAAAAAGGAGATTTTATCATGGTATTTGAGAAGTTAAAGGATATTTTTGCAAGGGTTATGCCACAGTGCGACCCATCAACTATTACAATGGACAGCGTTCTTACAACAGATTTAGGAGTTGATTCTCTTAATATGATGTTACTTGCTATCACTGTTGAGGATGAGTTCAAAATCAGATTCAGTTCTGATGCAAAACTTGAAACTGTTAAAGATATTGTTGATTATGTAGAAGCTAAAGCTAAATAAGAGGTCACTTATGAGTGAAGTAAAGACAGGACTTGTGCTGGAAGGCGGGGCTATGAGAGGCATTTTCTCAGCCGGAGTTCTTGATTACATGCTTAAGAAAGACATTTATTATGATTATGTTATCGGAGTGTCTGCCGGAGCAGGTAATGCGGTGAACTATGTTTCCAGACAGGAAGGAAGAACTAAAAAGATAATTACCCATGAAAATGCGGAAGCCTATTATGGTGTCGGACAGCTTTTTGAGAATAAGAAGATTCTTAATCTTGAAATGCTGGTAGCTGAGTATGCACTTAAGGATATTCCTTATGATTTTGACACATTTTTCGCATCCAAGACAGAGTGCGAGAGCGTTGTTGTGAATTGTGAGACCGGAAAGGCTGAGTATAAGGGCAATTTTAAGACTAAAGACGAATTCTTGAAGTGTCAGATGGCAAGCTGCTCTGTGCCATTTATATGCGAACCTGTTGAAATTGATGGTTATCATTATCTTGATGGAAGCATTATTGATTCGATACCGGTTGAGAGAGCAGTTGAGAAGGGGTGCGATAAGATTGTTGTTGTACTTACCAAGCCAGAGGGCTCTAAGCCTACAGATTATTCTAAGGTAAAGAAGCTTATAGAGTGGAGTTACAAGAAATATCCGGAGCTTTGTGATGCTATGGCACACAGAAGGCAGGCTTATGACAGGCAGGATAAGTTCATGAAAAAGCTTGTGGAAGAGGGGAAGGTCCTTGTTATCCGTCCGGAGGAGCAGATGATAAGACACTTCGAGAATAATAATGAAAAACTTCTTCAGTGCTATCAGTATGGATATGACACGATGAGAAAACAGTTTAAAGCATTTGAGAAGTTTATGGAGAACTAAACCTCTCCTCGTCATGAGGAAATGTGCTTTAAAAGCACATTGGATTTTTCTGCAAAAAACATGGAGGATTAATAATGAAAGTTTTAGTAGTAAACGGTAGTCCTAAAGGACCTAAGAGTAATACTATGCAAATGACAAATGCGGTTCTTAAGGGACTTAAGGAGACTAATCCAGAAGCTGAGATAGAGCTTCTGACAGTCAGAGACATGGATATCAAGCCATGTATGGGATGCATGAGCTGCTGGGGAAAGACAGCAGGCCAGTGTGTTATCAATGATGTTATGCAGGACGTTCATGTGAAATTCATGAATGCAGATGTAATTATATACAGCTTCCCACTGTATTTCTTCGGTATGCCGGGTCCAATGAAAACATTTGTTGACAGAATCATGCCACTTATGGAGACTTACAAGGGCAAGGTCAGAGATATCGGAGATAACGCATTCCACGAATTCCGTTATGATGTAAGCGGCAAGAAGTTCTATGTTATATCATCATGCGGATACGGAAGAACTCAGGAGATATATGACGCACTTATCAAGGAATTTAATTTTATCTATGGCAAGGGCAGATATCAGGCTCTTCTCTGTCCACAGAGCGAAATGTTTGCGATTCCGCCAATGGTAAACCAGATTAATGAATATCTTAAGAGATATACTGAGATTGGTAAGGTTATGGGAAAAGGTGAGGATATTCCTCAGGAAATGATTGATTTTGCTTCACAGCCAATGATTCCACAGAGAGCGTTGGAGAAGCTTATGAACAATTACTGGGACGCTGTTACACCAGAGAATCCTCTTCCGGCTCCTAACTTAAGATAAGAGGCGGCTTATGAAAACATATTATATGTTTGGTGACTCGCTTATGCGCGGGGTTATGCCGGATGAAGCATGGAATTATCACAGTTCAGATGCAATCGGTTTTGAGAAAATGCAGGCACAATATAATATGAAGTTTGTCAATTACGCGATGCCGACATTCACATCAGAGAGAGTAAAAATGTGGCTTACACAGGTAATGTCAAGTCATCCGGTACCTGATGTGGCACTTCTTGAATGTGGCGGTAACGACTGTGACTATGACTGGAAATCGATATGTGAGCGCAGATGTGACTATGAACATAGGCATAGAGTTGCCCCTCAGGATTTTAAGAAGAATTATGAGGATATGATACATTTGTTGCAGGAAAAGGGAGCAGCAGTAACAGCTGTAATTGCACCTCCAATTGCAATTGAAGTGTATCTTTCACATCTGCTTGAAAGTGGAGTGGGTAAAGATATTATGTCAGAATATGTGAACTCAGTTCAGCAGATGAGGGATGAATTTGCTGAATATGGTGAAATAATGCGAGCCGTTGCAAATGAAAACGGCTGTGAAATATTAAGTCTTCGTGAAAGTTTTCTTGCACTTGATGACATGAAGGCATATTATAGTAAAGATGGAATGCATCCGAATGAGGCAGGATATGCACTTATTCATGATGATTTTGAAAAATATTTTGCTTCGCATGTGCAGTAATACGCACATGCGGAGATTTTTGTATGTATGGCGTCAGATTTTTGGCGCTGTGATTGTATCGGGGATTATATAGAAAGATGAGGAAGAAGAATGTTTAATCTGCGTTTCAAATGTACTGTTATATCAAGCTGGCACATGGTACTTCATGCTGTACCTAAAGCTAATAAGATGATTGCCAACAAGAGCCGTTATTCGGAAAAGGAAAGGTTTGAGTATGCAAAGTGGATTATTAACTACATGAGAAAACATGCCAGAACAAGAACTAAGGTGTATGGCAGAGAGAATATTCCGACTGACAGCAATTACATAATGTATCCTAATCATCAGGGTAAATATGATGCATTGGGAATTATTCTTGCACAGGAAAAACCATGTGGTGTTCTCTGGGGAAAGAAGCAGGCTGAAAGACTTATGAGTCGTCAGGTATGCGGTCTTATAGACGCTGTTGTTATTGATCTTGATAATAACCGAGACAAGGTAAGGGCTATAATGGATGTTACCAAACAGGTGAAATCCGGAAGAAATTTCCTTATATTCCCAGAGGGTGGTTATACTGATAATAAAAATGAGCTTCAGGAATTTCAGGCTGGCTGTTTTTCATGCAGCTTACAGTCCAAGACACCTATTGTTCCTGTAGCACTTTTTGATTCATATAAATCTATGAACAGCAATACATTTGAAAGAGTTGACACACAAGTACATTTCTTAAAGCCTATTCTTTATTCTGAGTATGGTGAGCTTAAGAAAAAAGAGGTTGCCGAGTTTGTTAAGAGCAGGATTGCGGAAAGAATGGCTCAGATTAAGGCTGGGGAAATTAATGAGAGTTATGAGATGATTGGGTAAGAACACCCGGAGGACAGAGACACCATTTGTCCTCTGGGTGCCTTTTTTTGACAAAAATCTTGATTTTTTCACACTTTGGTTGACAGTATGATATTGCATTGCTAAAATATTTAAGGTTTATTTAAAGTTAAGTTGTTATAAATAAGAAGAATTGGACAAAGTACAGGGTATAGTATGTTATTTGGAAAAAAGAAAAAAGCTGCGGATTATATTGTAGATGTCCATTGTCATATTCTACCGGGAATAGATGACGGCTCAAGGGATATGTCTGAGACATTAAAGATGCTGGAAATCGCACATAATGAGGGGATAACGCATATTATTGCGACACCACATTTTAAAAGCGGACATCACAATGCTTCACCAGAGAAGGTAAGTGCGCTTATTGATGAGGTACAGGAAGCAGCAGATGAATGTAATTTAGGAATAAAGTTATATCAGGGAAATGAAATCCTGTATCATGATGAATTATGTGAAGGTGTTGACAGCGGACGCATCAGCAGGATGAATGGGACAGATTATGTACTTGTTGAATTTATGCCATCTGATCCATATCAGTATATACGTAATTCATTAGATGAGATAATGAGTGAAGGCTATCAGCCAATTATTGCGCATGTTGAGCGGTATGGATGTATGGTAGATGATATTGAAAATGTGCGTGAAATCAAGAATATGGGTGTAGAAATTCAGGTTAATGCATCAAGCATACTTGGTGATATAGGCAAGGATATAAAGAAATTTCTACAGAAACTGCTTAGTGAGCAGATAGTTGATTATGTCGGAACTGATTCACACCGATGTGAAGGCAGCCGTACACCTAAGATTCAGGAATGTGCCGACATGCTGTATAAAAAATATAATGAACAGTATGTTGATGATATATTATATGGCAATGCCATGGACAGGCTTTTATAGAATGTCAGAATAAGATTAAGGAGATTATATAATGCAGGAAAAAAGTAAAGAGACAGAGAACATTGAAATAGACCTCCGTGAAATATTTGGAGTATTATTTCACAGATTATGGATTATTGTTGTGGCAGCTTTAGTGTGTGGAGCGGTTGCGTTTATGTACAGCTTCTTTGTTATTACACCACAGTATGAGTCAACAACAAAGGTATATATTCTTAACAAGCAGAATGCAAGCGGATCAGTTACTTATAGTGATGTACAGTTATCATCAACACTTTCAAAAGATTATGAGCAGCTTGTTACAAGCAGATATGTTATAGAAGGTGTTATTAACGATCTTAAGCTTGATGAAACATACGAAAGTCTTGTTAAAAGAGTATCAGCATCTAATGCTACAGATACAAGAATTATAGCAATTACAGTTACAGATCCTGAACCTGAACAGGCACAGAAGATAGCCAATTCAGTCAGAGATCTGGCAGCCAAGCATATAACAGAAGTTATGGATATTGAAGCGGTAAATGTTGTTGATCAGGCTAATCTTCCTGATGAACCAGTATCACCTTCAATTCCTAAGTGGACTATAATAGGTGTTCTTGTGGGTATTGTAATATCAGCAGCAGTTATTATCATACAGCATCTTCTTGATGATACAATCAAGACTTCTGAAGATATTGAGAGATACCTTGGACTCAGTACACTGGCACTTATCCCTGTTAATGAAGGACAGAATAGTAATCAGGGTAAGAGAAGAGTACCAGTACCTTCAAAAGGTGGTTCAAAAACCGATATCACTATGAATGATGATAAGGGAAGAAGCTTTAAGGCATCTGAACTTGAGAATAAGAAGAAAAGTAATGGTGCTAAAGAAAGCGTGGAGGAATAAAAATGCAGGAGTTTTCAGTAAAGAAAAGTTATCTTGATTTCAGAACAAGGGAAGCATATAAAATGTTACGAACAAACATAGAGTTCTCAGGAGATAATAATAAGGTAATATTCATAACAAGTACAACACCAGGAGAAGGTAAGAGTACAGTATCATTTGAGTTAGCAATGTCATTTGCGCAGAACGGAATGAAGACACTTCTTATAGATGCTGATACAAGAAAATCAGTTATGAAGAACAGATGGAGAAAAGGTAAGATTAAATATGGTCTTACTCATTACCTTTCAGGGAAAAATGAACTTACAGATGTTATAAGCGTAAGTGATGAGCCTAATTTCTGCATGATATTCGCTGGTCCTGTACCACCTAATCCAAGTGAACTTGTTGGTAACGACAGATTTGCCAAGATGATAGAGAGTGCAAGAGAAACATTTGACATGATAATAGTTGATACACCACCAATAGGAAGTGTTATCGATGCCGCTGTTATGTCTAAGTTCTGTGATGGCGGAATACTTGTAATAGGTGCAGGAGATGTAAGCTACAAGTTCGCAAGGAAATCCAAAGAACAGCTTGACCTTGTAGGCTGCAAGATTCTTGGATGCGTTCTTAATAAGGTTGATATGGCTGGTAATTCATATTACGGCAGATACTATGGCAAGTATTACGGCAAATATTATGGAAAATACGGTGAAGAAAGTTAAGAGCGAGGAATAACCTGTACGGAGCTGAATTTCGTTGGGAGGGGGAGAGAGATAGATACCTTTCTTCTTGGAGAATTTTGGCTCCGTAGTTGTGTATATTGATATGAGGAATAAACATATTTAATAGATAATTACATAAAGGATGAATTATGAATAGTTCAAAGAAAACAGCCATGTATTTTATGTACATTGTGGATGTGGTAACACTGATAATATCGTTTTGCATGGCATATTTAGTTAAGTTTAACTGGATAGAAGGAGAAAATAATATTCACAGGAGTGATTATATAATATTATTTTTATTGATTTCGATAATGTATATTCTGATTAATCTGATTTTTATGAAGAATATTGATTTTATAAATAGAAATATAACAAAAGAGGTAATCGAAACTGTAAAAACAATTGTTTACATAGCAGTTCTCGTTATGGTTGTGTTGTTCTTTTTGAAAAACAGCGCTAATTATTCGAGGTCTATGATGCTTATATTTATAGTTGTATCATGCCCGGTCATGTTAATGGGAAGACTGGTGCTAAAGAGAATATTACGAGTTGCATATGCAAGTGACAGATATCAGGAACGGGTTGTAGTAATAAGCGATTCATGGCACATTGAAGAGACAATGTCAGGACTGAAAAATGATGATAACTATAAAATAGTCGGCATTGTACTAACTGATAGTAATCAAATAGGCGATGATTATTATGGTGTAGATGTTATAGCAGATAAAGATACATATATTCAGGCTATTGAGGAAAGAGAGGCTGACTCAGTATTATTATCTGCAAATGATGTAGATGAGCAGCTGTGTTCAGAGATTATATCAACATTACAGAGCATAGGTAAAAATGTTCATGTCAGATTAAGAGAATATGAATTGTGTGATGGGTATAAACAATTTAAAAAGATAGGTTCCTATGCTACAATAAGCTATATGTCATCTAAGAATATGATGTTTTATCAGGTGGTTATAAGGAGAACTATTGAGGTTATTGCAGGTCTTATAGGATGTGTGCTGACATTAATATTAATTCCATTCGTTGGAATGGGAATGTTAATTGAATCGCCAGGTAAGATAATTATTTCAAGTGTCAGAATCGGCAGAAATGGACGAAAGTATCTGCAATATAGATTCCGTACCATGAAAATGAATGCACAGGATTGTATTAATAACGGTAAGAATCCATATATGGTAACTGGTAGAATATTGTTCAGGCTGCACTTAGATAAACTTCCAGTGGCTTATAATTTATTGTGTGGGGATATAGGGATTATAGGACCACAATCACCATCGGTAGTGGAATACATGGACTATATTCCTTTACAAAAAAGAAAACTTACTATAAAACCAGGCTTGATAGGAGAATGGAGTTTTCGTCCTAAAGAATATGAGCAGATAGCAGCAACTTCAGAGAGTTATGATATGCCATATGACAAAAGTATGAAAGGAGATATAAAGCGTTTTGTTATGGCAATGGGAAGATGTGTAGTATATCATCCGAAGCATATTATGAAACAATTAGAAATTGATGAACAGATAGGTGCTATTAGTGAAATACTTGAGAACAAAATTCCTTATCAGTATGATGAACAGATAGGTGCTATTAGTGAAATACTTGAGAACAAAATTCCTTATCAGTATGATGAAAGCGTATATAAAGTAGAAAAAACATTTGGCAGGCATATATATCTTATAATAAAAAGAACATTTGATGTTGTGTTATCTGCAATAGGATTGATTATATTATCACCAGTATTTTTAATTATTATGATATGTGTAATTGCTGAGGATGGAAGTAATCCTTTTTATGGTCATATAAGAATAGGAAAAAACGGAAAGAAAATATGCGTATATAAATTCAGAAGTATGAAAAATATTGATGCTGATATAGAAAAAATATTGACACCGGAGCAGCTGTTACAATACAGAACAGAATTTAAGATAGACAATGATCCGAGAATAACAAAGGTGGGGAATTTCTTAAGGAAGTCAAGCCTCGATGAGCTGCCACAGCTTATCAATATTCTTAAAGGTGATATATCTATAGTAGGACCCCGTCCCATTGTAGAAAGGGAAATTGAAATATATGGAAAGGATACAGCCAAGCTTCTAAGTGTACAGCCGGGGCTAACAGGATACTGGCAGGCATATGCGAGAAATAATGCTACATATGAAAGTGGCGAGAGACAGAAGATGGAAATGTATTATGTTGAGCATCAGAGCCTGTGGCTGGATATTAAGATTATATTTAAGACATTTAGTTCAGTGTTGAAGGGAAGCGGGGCACAATAATGAAAAATAGAATTGGATTTGTAATATTGACATGGAACTCAGAAAATGTAATAGAAAATTGTTTGAATTCTATAGTGAGTTTAAAGGATATAATGCCAAAAAGTAGTTATTGTAGATAATGGTAGTAGTGATTTGACATGTGATATAGTAAATAAATTTATATTGGAGTA
>QRVH01000036.1 GCA_003458705.1 Eubacterium sp. AF22-9
GATATAACACAAAATGTATTAATTTGCATGCAACACAAAATGTATTAATTTGCATGCAACATTCATCATATTATCCATTGACACAAATGTGGTGCAAGATTAAAAAAATTCATTTGGGCTTTCTAACCAGACTGAAAATTATGCTTGGCATATTGATTAAAAACTATTAAGATAAAAGAGGAAGAAAAAATGTTAGACAAAGATCTGGAAGTAATGAAAACAGCGGCTTTTAATAAGGCGGATATCTGTAACAATCACTTAGGAAAGTATTTTATAAGGGCAATAATGGCGGGATTTTTTATTGTTGTTGCTACAATTCTTTCAAATGTTACGGCAGCAGTTTTATATCCGACTTACCCACAGTTTGGAAAGCTGCTCGGAGCAATATTTTTCTCAATCGCCATAATTCTTGTAGTATTCATCGGTGGTGAATTATTTACAGGTAATAATATGGTTATGGCAATGGGCGTATATACTAAGACATGTAAGGTTTCTGATCTGGTTAAGACATGGGTTGTAAGCTATATCGGTAATTTTGTCGGTTCATTTATACTGGGAAGCCTGCTTGTATTAAGCAATGCTTCACATCAGCTTCTGGTTGATTATTATAATAGTTTTATATATACTAAATTATCAGCAACACCTATGGAGCTTTTTGTAAGAGGTGTTATGTGTAATTTCCTTGTGTGTCTTGCTGTATACACAGGAATGAAATTAAAGAGTGAAAGCGGAAAATGATAATGATGTTCTGCATTATCACAGCATTTGTAATTGCAGGTTTTGAGCATTGTGTAGCTAATATGGGTACATTTACAATAGGATACTTGCTGCTTGGGGATATCGGAACAATGGCAGTAATCAAGAGGCAGATATTTGTAATACTTGGAAATATTGTCGGCGGTTCGTTGCTTCTTGCACTTCCTTTAAAGCTTATGAGTGCGGAACATTAATTAATAAAAAAGTCAAGTATTGGAGGAATCGGACATGTCACATATAAAGCTTGGAAGTCATGTAGGAATGGCAGGCAAGGAAATGTTCCTTGCGTCTGCGAAGGAAGCAGTTTCTTATGGTGCAAATGTATTTATGTTATATACAGGTGCGCCACAGAATACAAGAAGAAAAGAAATAAGTGAGCTTAATATAGAAGCTGGCTGGAAGTATGCTAAGGAGCATGAAATTGAAGAAATTATTGTACATGCACCTTATATAATCAATCTTGCCAACACTGTTAAGCCGGAGACTTATGAGCTTGCAGTTGAATTTCTTGAAAAAGAAATTATAAGGACTGCTGCCATGGGAAGCCATATAATGGTGCTTCATCCGGGAAGCCATGTCAACGCAGGTGTTGAAGCCGGAACTGCACAGATTATTAAAGGTCTTAACACAGTACTTAACCAGAACGATGATGATGTATATATTGCACTTGAGACAATGGCTGGCAAGGGAAGCGAGATAGGCAGAACATTTGAAGAGATTAAGGCAATCTATGATGGCGTTGATAAGAAGGACAGATTGAGAGTGTGCTTTGATACATGCCATGTAAATGACGCAGGTTACGATTTGGTTAATCATTATGATGAAGTATTTGAGGAGTTTGACAGGGTAATCGGACTTGACCAGATAGCGGTATTTCATATCAATGACAGCATGAATCCGCTCGGTGCGCATAAGGACAGACATGCCAACATCGACAAGGGAAATATCGGATATGAGACACTTCACAGACTTGTCCATGATGAAAGATTCATAGATGTTCCTAAGATTCTTGAGACTCCGTGGGTGGCAGTTGAAGGAACTGATAAGAAAGAGCCACCTTATAAGGAAGAGATTGCGTGGCTGCTTAAAGATTAATAAACTGTAGGAAAGTAAGTTGTGAAAGGCGGGAAGAATATGTCAATACCAGCTAGTGAAGCAAAGTCAAGATTAATAGAGGGTAATAAAAGATTTATTAATGCTACAAGCAATCCGGGAGATGTTTCGCTGGAAAGGCGCGTGGATACATTAAAGAATGGTCAGCATCCATATGCGATTGTTCTGTGCTGCTCGGATTCCAGACAGGTACCGGAAGCAATATTCTCAGCGGGAATAGGGGAACTTTTTGTTATCCGCGTGGCAGGAAATGTAGTGGATTCGCATCAGCTTGGAAGTATTGAATATGCAGCAGACCATCTTGACTGTAAGCTGGTGGTTGTACTTGGACATAACCATTGCGGTGCAGTTGAGGCGGCAATAAAGCATGACCCCGACGGACATATCAAGTATATTACTGATGATATCAGGGAAGCTATTAAGGAAGAGAAAGATGAGTATATTGCAACATGTCTTAATGTAAAGCATAGTGTTAAGGTGATAGAGGATAATACAGATATGAAGCTGCTTGAGGAAAAGGGGCTTGAGGTTATAGGAGCAGTGTACCATCTTGAGGATGGACATGTTGAGTTTCTGGAGTGAAGAATGGATGAATGTAACATTATCAGACTAAATAATTTAATATCGTATATATCCCCAACAGAGAATCCACTATCTGCAAATGTGGTGATGATACAGGGAAAGGAAGCACTGTGGCTGTATGATGTCGGTAACCACCCTGATATTCCACAGGTAATAGAACAATTCCGTGATGGAAGAAATGTTAATGTTATATTGTCACATTTTCACGAAGATCATATCGGTAATCTTCCGGGTATGGGCGTTGATGAGGTGTATCAGGGAAAGTATACCCATAGGCACACTGGCATGGGAACAGTCGTAGAAGATGACATTTATATTCAGGACGGGGAAGCAAGACTTCATATATTTCCATTGCCGTCAAGCCATGCAAAGGGCTGTGTTGCGTTGGAAGTTAATGACGAGTGGTGCTTTCTTGGAGATGCATTGTACTCTATGCAGAAATGCGGACATAACCTGTATAATGCAGGCATATTAAAAGATGAAATAAATGTATTACAGAACATTAAGGCTGAGAAATTCATGCTGAGTCACAGGACACCTTTTGAAAAGCCAAAGGGGATTATCATGAGATGGCTTGGTGAGATATATGACAGAAGGGTTAAGGGAGAGGTGTATATTGAGATCTAAATATCATTTTATTATAATCGGCTCAGGCTGGCGGGCCTTATATTATGTACGCGTAGCAAAGGCTCTGCCTGAAATATTCTGTATTGATGCGATGTATTGCAGGACGCAGGAGAAAGCGGACTTAATTGCCGGTCAGTATCAGATACATACAACTACATCTATAGAAGAATGCGCAGCATATAAACCTGATTTTGCAGTTGTGGCTGTTAAGAAGGACGCCATATGTGATGTTTCAATGGAATGGCTTGACCGTGGAATAACTGTTTTATCAGAGACTCCGGCGGCACTTGATATGGATTCGCTTAATAAACTGTATTCTTATTACAAATGTGGTAAAAAACAGGTGGTTGCTGAACAGTACAGGGAGTATCCTAATATTAAAGCATCAATAAAGCTTATTAATGAAGGAATTATTGGTGATGTCAGCTGTGCAAATGTGTCACTGGCGCATGAATATCATGGAATAAGTCTTATAAGAGCATTTCTTGGAGTTAATCCGGGAGAGAAGTATACAGTTTCAGCTAAGACATATGAGTTTCCTACAACACAGACTCTTACAAGATATGATAAGTTCACTGATGGCAGGATTGCAGGAAAGAAAAGATGCGTCGCCACATTTGAATTCGAAAGCGGGAAAGTGGCATGGTATGATTTTGATTCGGAGCAGTACAGGTCACCAATCAGAAAGAATACGCTTAAAGTTCAGGGTGTAAGAGGCGAACTTATTGATGACTGTGTATATTATCTTGATGAGAATAATGAAGGTCAGACTGGCAGAATTATAACGGATTCACATGTGATTAATACAGGAAACTCTAATCCTAATTTTGAGAAGATTCGTGAAATTAAGAAAATTTCATTTAATAATAAAATTATATATGAGCCGGAATTTGGATTGTGTGGTCTGTCAGAAGATGAAACAGCAATCGCAGTGATGATGAAGAATACGGCAGAGTATAGCAGAGGAAATGCGTCTGCACCATATAGTATGGAGGATGCCCTTGCAGATGCGTATGCCGCCATCTTACTGAAGAAGGCTGTGGAAACAGGAGAAATGGTGCATAGTTAATATAATGAAACGGGGTACATGGTATGCAGAAAGAATTGTTAAAGGTGGCACTTATAGGTGTAGGAAGTGTTGGAAAGAAATATGCCAGAATGATAACAGCGGGAGAAGTTCCGAATATGAAATTATCAGCTGTGGTTATAAGAAGAGATGAACTTATTGAATGGGGCGAGTCACTTGTTAATACTGATGGTGATAATGCAAGGATATTCAGGAGTGCAGAAGAATTATTTGAGACAGGAGAATCATGTTATGATGCAGTTATTATAGCAACTCCTCATAAAACTCATAAAGAACTGGCTTTGAAAGCATTTGCAAAGGGAAAAGCAGTGTTATGTGACAAGCCGGCTGCGGCAGATATTGGCGAGGCACTTGCAATGCAGAAGGCTGCCAGTGAAAGTGGCAGAATATATGGAATGATATTTCACCAGAGGCTTTACCCTAAATACATCAGGATTAAGCAGATGATAGACAATGGTGAATTAGGAGATATAAAGCGGGTATGTCTTATTAATTCACGATATTTAAGAACCTCATACTATCATAAATCTGGCTCATGGAGAAGCAGCTTTGCAGGTGAAGGCGGTGGAGCACTAATCAATCAGGGACAGCATATTCTTGATATGTATCAGTACCTGTTTGGAATGCCACAGAAACTTTTTGCAGCGATTCCATTTGGAAAATACAACGACTTTATAGTAGATGATGAGGCTACTATCGTTATGGAATACGACAATGGAAAGACAGGCACATTTATACTATCCACAGGCGAAGCCTGCCACGAAGAGAGACTTGAGATTATAGGAACGAAGGCAAGAATTCTTCTGGAAGACGACACACTCACTATTACAAGACACAGAGATGTATGTGAGTATATCAAGAATGAAGAAGTCAACTCAAGGCAGAATATGACATTTGCAGAGGAAACTATACAGTTCGAGAAGGCATCTGAGCCATATGCACAGTTATTTGAAAACTTTGCAAATGCGGTGCTTAAAGGTGATGAGTCTTATCTGACAGTTAAGGGCAGTGAGGGAATTAATTCTCTCATGTTGTGTGCCAGCGCCTATTATTCAGCATGCAAAGGCATAAAAGTAGAACTTCCGCTTGAAGCCTCAGATTATAAAGAGCTTATGGATGAATTGATTAAGAAAGAAGAGGGAGAATAGATTCAGTCTATTCTTCCTCTTCTTCGTCGTTAAAGCCGTGGAGCAGAAAATCATTCCACCTGGCATTAGTTTCTTCAAGCTCTTTTTTCTGCATGATACGGTTTCTGTCGCTTAGAATGGAAATCATTTCATCAGCTATCTCCTCAACAGGAGGGTGGTCGTAATGATAGAGATAACCAATCATGCGGCTGGCAGTGAAATCAGTATTGAGATTCTTAGTGACAATATCACAGAAATTTTCCTCATAACCTCTTTGCAGCATTAATTCATATAATTGTCTGCTTAAATCTGATTTGGGTTTCATAAAATGTGACTCCTTGTTTGTGGTGCGTAATATGTCTGTTTATTATAGCATAAATATTTGAAAAATATAATGTATTATGATATATTACATTTGTAATGATATAGCATTAAGATAGTATGCTATATGAATATGGAGGTGTTTTTATGTCAAGTACGATTCAAGTAAGAGTGGATGACGATTTGAAGATTAAATCAGATAATTTATTTAGAGAATTAGGAACAGATACTACAACGGCTATAAGAATGTTTTTAACACAGGCAGTTGCTAATAATGGATTTCCATTTGAGATAAAGAAAGTGGCAGCTAATCCTTACATTGCTATTTCGGAAAAGGAAGTTCTTGACAGATTAGCAAAGTCAAGAGATCAGTCAAAGAATGGAGAATATTCAGAAGCAGGTGATTTTGTTGCAGATATGAGGACAAAGTATGGCATATAAAGTGGTTGTTACTAATGATGCTAAAGAAAATATGCAAGAGTATATTGAATACATCTTATATGAAAAAAAAGATCAGCAGGTAGCAGGAAGTCTGCTTGATGATTTTGAATATACTAAAGATATATTAGCAGAGGTTTTTGAATATACTAAAGATATATTAGCAGAGGTCGCAGGAAGTTTAAAATTATGTGATAACGAAAAATTGAGAAGTTTAGGATATAGAAGGATATCCTTTAAATTCCATAGATATTTTATGTTGTATAGAGTGGAAGATACAACTGTTTATATAGATGGGATTTTTCATGAGTTACAGGATTTTGAGAATAAGATTAACTGAGGGATAATAAATATAGCAAGATATAATTTTAGTAAAACAATTGTACATAATGGGTTGAATAAAACAAAAACAATATATGGAACCAGATGTTATTATGTAAAGAAGGGTAATAATAACTTAATCTGACCATATAAATTTAACTCAAAATGACAATGTACACATGTCACTTTATCTGTTATTCTTATGTGCAATTAAAGTATGTTGATATAGGAGGCAGATAAAATGGAAGCACAACAGACACAGTTAGTACAGCAGGGGATTAAGAAAGAAGGATTTCATATTACTGTAACACAGATGTGTATAACAGCAGTATTTATGGCACTTACATGTGTTGCAACAATGGTGGTACAGATTCCTATTCCTTTGGGATATGCACATTTGGGAGACAGCGTAATACTTATATGTGCATTTTTCTTCGGACCAGTTGTTGGCGCACTTGCAGGAGGAATTGGTTCTGCGATGGCAGATATATTAACTGGATTTGCAGTATGGGCAGTTCCAACACTTATAATAAAGACAATCATGCCAATAATAGCATGTGCAATATTTGGCAATATGAAAAGTAAGTTTGACAGATGTAAGGTTATTTCAGTAAAAGGAATTGTTGGTGCAGTTGTTACATTACTTTTCATGACATTAGGATATGTTGTATTTGGTGCAATAATAGCAGGCAGCTTTGCAGCAGGATTAGCTTCGGCACCAGGACTTCTTCTTAAATCAGTAGTTAATATGGTTGTATATCTTTTTGTGGCAACAGGAATGTCTAAGATTCTTGGCAGAAAAACATATGATACCTATCAGTAGTCGCAAATCTAAAGCCTTTATAGGTCAAAAATCAGAAAAAACCGCCAGCAGTTAAGCTGGCGGCATAAATCAACGCATATACAGTATTTCACAATCACCGATGGTGGTAGAGCTGTTTGTCAGCGTACATTGCTGAGTCAGCATTTTTTACTATTTCAATAATATCACTTCCGTTGCCGGATGCAACACCGACAGCACTTGATATTTCTATTGAAATATCATAACTGCATTTCACAAGTTCATCTTTAACAGCAGATATTATTCGGTCAGCTTCACCGTCATGTGGGTTATCAATTATCATGACAAATTCATCACCACCAAATCTGTAAACACGGCGGCATTGTTCATCTGAATGGGCGTATAATACAGAAGCTAGTGCGGAAAGTGCTTTATCACCATATTCATGTCCATAAGTGTCATTAATAATTTTCAGGTTGTTAAGATCCCAGAAAATAACAGTAATATTATTTACATTAGGATAATACATTGATACCATTTCGTTGTATTTATTCTTGTTGAAAAGCCTAGTTAAAGAATCAGTTTCTTTAAGATATGTAAGCTGGGCAATTCTTGCGGCATCATGCAGGCTGGCGGTAACTATATACTGTAAATAGATAAATCTATAACAGCAGACATTATCTGGTTATCAAGTTCAAAAAATCCAATTATATTAAGAATCCATATCAGTAATTCAACTCCTATAAATAGCAGAATACCGTAAAGAGTGTATTTATTCGAGGTAATTTCCTGATAGGCAAGTTCTTTCTCATATCGAGCATTAAAATTATCCATGTTAAAAATCCTTTTAAAAATAATCCGTTAAATATACGAATACACGCATAACTTATATTTTAACATTTAGTTAAATCGATTTCCAGTTTTTTTAATTCTTTTAATTCTCTTATAGTAAAGTATCCGCATACGATAGCAGCGGCAGCGTCTGCTATAGGTCCGGCATACATAACACCGTCAATTCCCATGAATATAGGAAATATAATGATAAGTGGCAGCAGGAAAATAATCTGCCTTGTAAGCGACATGAATACACCAAGCTGTGATTTGCCAATTGAGTTAAAGAAATTGGAAGTTACAGGCTGGATACCATTCACAATTGTCAGAAACATATATATTCTGAAATATCTTTCAGAGAATTTAAAGTACAGGTCACTTCCGTTACCAAATATGCTGATAATCTGTCTTGGGAATATCTGGAAGCATGCAAATGCGATTAAAGACAGGGCGCAAGCTGCACCAAGTGCAAGAAGATAAGTTTTTCTTACACGGGCGTACTTCTTTGCACCATAGTTAAAACCTATAACAGGCTGTGTTCCCTGAGATATTCCGATAACAAATGACATGAAAATCATATTAACTTTAGTTATAATTCCGGCGCAGGCAAGAGGAATGTCTCCACCGTATATTGATTGTGCGCCGTAGTGTGACAGCGTATTGTTCATAACAATCTGTACAACGGTCATTGCAATCTGATTAAAGCAGGCACTTGCTCCAAGAATAAATATTTTCTTACAGTGGGCAGCAGATACAATAAAACTTTCCCTGCTAAGTTTAATTGTCTTAAAATGAAACATATAACGCAGACTGATTGAAAATGAAATTATCTGGCCTGTAATTGTTGCAAGAGCAGCACCAGTCATTCCCATGTTAAAGACAAAGATAAACAATGGGTCAAGAATAGTATTTACTATGGCACCAGCAAGCATAGATATCATGGAATATCGTGGGCTTCCATCTGCGAGAATAAGCTTGCTCATACCAGTGTTTGCAATTAAGAATGGGAAGCCAAACGCAGTGATTCTTGTATATGCCTTTGCATAAGGAAGTACATCTTTAGTTGCACCAAAGAATTTAAGCATAGGTGTTAAGAATATAGTGGTTACAAGGAACAGAAATATTCCAAACAATGCCATAAGCACAATACCATTGCCAGCATATTTTTCAGATTCGTTCTTTTCACCGGCACCAAGATACAGCGAAAAATTAGTCGCGCTTCCTATACCGAGAAGAAGCGATATAGCTGTACATGTTGTTGAAAGTGGAAATGCAATATTAGTCGCAGCATTTCCAAGCATGCCGATTCCCTGACCGATAAATATCTGGTCGACAATATTGTAAAGCGCTGTCACAAGCATTGAAATAATGCATGGAATTGCAAAACCAACAAGCAGAGTGGATTCTTTTTTATATCCAAGCGGATTATCTTTTGTGTTCATAGTCGCTGACTGATTATTCATAATAAAACCTCTTAATTATTATACAATATTATTAAAAACTGATAATAGCATAATTGATATCATAACATATTATGTTAATAAATGTGTAGCCAGATTATTAAAATGTGCTGTTATATGTTTTGCGTTTGTGATATAATTCATGTCATGTAAACATATAAAGCCGGAGGGAAATATGGATAATTATTCAATTAACACAAAATGCGTCCAGGCAGGCTATACTCCTGGAAATGGTGAACCAAGACAGATTCCTATAATCCAGTCTACTACATTTAAGTATGATACAAGTGAGGATATGGGAAAACTTTTTGACCTTGAAGCAAGTGGATATTTCTACACAAGACTTCAGAATCCAACTAATGATTATGTGGCAGCTAAGATTGCAGCCCTTGAAGGTGGAAGTGCAGCAATGCTTACTTCATCAGGACAGGCAGCTAATTTCTTCGCTTTATTTAATATTTGCGAAGCTGGAAGCCATATAGTAGCATCATCTTCTATATATGGAGGAACATTTAACCTTATTGATGTTACTTTGAAGAAGATGGGAATTGAAGCAACATTTGTTGACCCTGACTGCACAGAGGAAGAACTTAATGCAGCGTTCAAGGACAACACAAGAGCAGTATTTGGTGAGACAATTGCCAATCCTGCACTTACAGTATTAGATATTGAGAAGTTTGCAAATGCAGCACATGCACACGGTGTACCACTTATCGTCGATAATACATTCCCAACACCAGTTAATTGCAGACCAATTGAATGGGGAGCAGATATTGTAACACATTCAACAACTAAATATATGGACGGACATGGAGCAGCAGTCGGTGGAGCTATTGTAGACAGCGGAAAGTTTGACTGGATGGCACACGCAGACAAGTTCCCTGGACTCTGCACACCTGATGAATCATATCATGGAATTACATATGCCGAGAAGTTCGGTAAAGAAGGTGCGTTTATAACAAAATGTACTTCACAGCTTATGAGAGATTTAGGCTGTATACAGTCTCCACAGAATGCATTTATATTAAATCTTGGTCTTGAATCACTTCATGTGCGTATGCCAAGACATGTTGAAAACGGACAGGCTGTTGCAGAATTTCTTGAGAAGCAGGATAAGGTTGAATTCGTTAATTATCCGGGACTTCCTTCTAACAAGTACTATGAGACAGCTAAGAAGTATATGCCAGATGGCGGCTGCGGAGTAGTTTCATTCGAGTTAAAGGGTGGAAGAGAGGCTGCAGAGAAGTTTATGAAGAATTTAAAGCTTGCAGCTATCGAAACTCATGTAGCAGATGCGAGAACATGCTGCCTTAACCCTGCAACATCAACACACAGACAGATGAATGATGAGCAGCTTAAAGCCGCTGGAATTCCAGCAGGACTTATACGTATCTCATGTGGCCTTGAGGATAAGAAGGATCTGATTGCGGATATTGCACAGGCGCTGGAGGCTATATAATTCTAGTAGAGAATTAAAGTTACCAATAAATCTGGATAATTAAGAAATTGAAATGTTTTATATGAATAAAGTCGTTAAAATGATGAGATTATTATAAATAAAAACCATCATTTTAAGACTTTTTGTTTACAATAAAATGTGTACATGGTACACTTGGGTTATGAAAAGTCATTATTTATCAAGGACTGAAAGGAAGTGACACAATGTTTGCATTAAAAGATTATATTACATCTGAGGATATTAAGAATCTGCGAAAGAATCTTGGACTGACACAGAAAGAATTTGCCAGTCTTGTAGGAACATCGAAACCGACAATAGAACGATGGGAAAAAGAAAATGCTAAGATTACAGGTCCAATTGTTTTACTTTCTAAGATGATTAATGATTATCCTGATTATGTGAACAGACTGATAATACCGGAGAAAGAATTTCCTGTCAGAATGTTTTATATGTATAAGGATGACATTTGTACACTGATAGATGTTGATGACGCAAAGCAGCTTGTGAGAATAAAGAATTATACAGATAAGCTGATGTTTCGTGCATTTGGCGTTAATGAAAATCCGGATTACAATGACTATAAGGAATTTCTTGAGTCAAGATGTTTTCCAAGAACAAGAGATAAGATGAAGCTTGTTCTGGAGGATATCGGACTTCCGTTTTATGACACATTTATGATAATAGAAAAGACGCAGGGGCGTATGGCAGAGGATGATTTCTGGATAAGAATAGAGAAGTAGATGATGGAGGAATGTTTATGGTTGAACTTTTTAAACAGAATATAAGAACCAATATCAGACAGTCATCTAAGGGAAACCAGTTAAAATGGGAAAACGAAGGTACATGGTATAAAGCTGATTATACCGGATATGAAGGGTTAGCGGAATATGTTATATCACATTTATTAAAGTATACTAATCTTAATGAAGACGAGTATGTATTATATGAACCAGAACAGATTAAATATAAAAGACAGATATATAAGGGTGTCAGGAGCAGAACTTTTATAGATGGCGACTGGCAGATAATTACATTGGAGAGACTATTTAAAAATGTATATAATGAAAGTCTTACAAGTGTTTTGTGGCATATGAGTGATGTGAAGGAAAGGCTTGAATTTCTTGTAAATGCTATAAAGAATATAACAGGTCTTAATAATTGGGGTGAGTATATATGCAGACTATTTACAATAGACGCATTTTTCCTAAATGAGGACAGGCATATGCATAATATTGCTGTCTTGATGAATGGAAAAGGTGATTATAAATATTGTCCGGTGTTTGATAATGGTGCAGGGCTTCTGTCAGATACAACAATGGATTATCCAATGGAACAGGATATATATCAGATGATATCAGAAGTTAAGAGCAAGAGCGTAAGTCAGAATTTTGATGAGCAGCTTGATGTGGCCGAAAATTTATACGGACAGAATCTGCAATTTCTATTTACTAAAAAGAATGTAAGCGATATAGTTAATAACGCAGATATGTATCCACCGGAAGAAAGAAAAAGGGTGGAGTTAATCATATACAGTCAGATGAACAAGTACAAATATTTATTTAGATAAGGAGCAATTATTATGGTAAAGCATGTTATTTTATGGAAATTAAAGGACGAGCTTGCAGGAGAAGAAAAAGAGCAGGTTAAGGCAGGTATTAAGGAAGGACTTGAAGGTCTTGCAGGACAGATTCCGGGGCTTATAGAGGTAAAAGTAAGAACAGAGTGTCTTCCAAGTTCTACAGCAGATGTAATGTTAGACACAACATTTGACAGCGTGGAAAGTTTAAAGGGTTATGCCGTACATCCTAAGCATGTGGCAGTTGCAGACAGCAAGGTAAGACCTTACACAGCAGTAAGGTCATGCATGGATTACGAAATTTAGGAGAAGGAAAATGTTTAATACTCCAACAGATTGTTACAATTATATAATTGAGAATGACCTTGAAATGCCAGTGCTTGGTGCAATGATGAATCATGTTGGCGGATATTCAATAGCAGAGATTGCGGACGGAAGATTCCATAACAGAGACGGAGTAGTTTCATTTTCATCACCGGGTTATAAGATAAACATTCCTGTTACTGATGATGAAATAGTTACGGCAGTGCTTAATGGGCTGTATGTAAGTGCATTTATATCAAGAAATCAGGATAAGTACCAGATACATTTTCTTGTATCGGGATATCCTGTCAATATGAAATGCCGCTACGAGGAGCATATTGCAAAAGATGTGGTAAAATACATGATAATGTCTACTATTGTTGCGTGCAGATTAGATAGTGAGAAAAAACTGAAAGAATATATAGCAGATTAAATAAGAGAGCCAGGATATACGGACTGACAATGGGGTTGAAGTTCGTATATCCCGGCTCTCTTTATGAGGGGGAAAAATGTTTTTCAAACATCCGATGGCTGCTGTATTGGGAGATTATTCAGCCATCTTTTTTATGAAAAAGTTTGTCTGTTGTCTTTCGACATTGTTAATATTAAATGGGAAATGTGAAAATGAGTTGGAAAGTTTGTGAGAATTTTGTGAACGGTGATATTATTTGATAAAAATAATAAAAATTGTAAAAAACAAGTTGATAATTTTCCAAACTCTGAGTATAATAATAGTACCAAGAGAGAAATCTCTTCCTGATGACAGGACATGAAGCATAAGGTGTTTGCTTCCGTTGCACTGGCAACGTAAAAACTTTGCATTTACTCTTAAGCATAGAGGATAATCAAGCCGGACAGGTGAGAAGCCTGTGATTTTGGTGGCAAAGCACCATAATGAAACCAGTTTTTAAAGATTTGAGTTATTGAGGAACCTTCGATGGGAAGGTTCCTCTTTTACATTAAGGAGAATTATGAAGTATAAAATACAGAATACAAGAATGCTGAGTCCAACAGAATTATTAACGATATTGTGTAAAAGTGCAAAATTGTATTCGGAGTATGCAGATACTACTTTATTATTTATATTTAGAGAAAAAAAGTCAGATGTATATGATTATTATGAAGTAAGATATGGAAAAAATAATTTTATGCATCTGGCAGGAATTAAAAGCGAAACATTGAGTGCGACAGCATTTTATGAGGCTTGTGAAAAGCAAATAATAAAAAGAGAAGATTGTAAACCAAGAAGAGATTCAAATACTATGTATGCAAAAGCAGCTGTTATGGAACAGATGTTGAATTTGTGAAACAGCAAGTGTTATAAGATAGGCGCAAAAGATTTGGTGACGCGGGATAATGATTTTGAAATGGCTACAGGTAATGAATGTGGAGTAATCGGGTATGATTCAAGGATAAAGAAAAAAGAAACGCAGATTGTGGACAATACCAAAGCACCGATTCCAACTACATTATTGAATAATCCTATTACAGCTTATTGTACAAGACCACAGAAAATAATGTTTATTCTGCAGAAATATGAGGGGGAGAGTACATATAATAAATTATTTTATGAAATAAAGAAAGACTTGTTTCAAACAGAGAAAGAGTTCTTTTCAGATGAATTAAAAAAATTAATAACAATGTAGTATCAACTACAATTAAAATATCGTATAGAATAAGGAGGACACATTTACATGAAAGAGTTAAGTAACAGATCAGCAAATTTTACAGACTCTGTCATCAGAAGAATGACAAGAGTAGCTAATAAATATGGTGCAGTTAATTTATCACAGGGATTTCCTGATTTTGAGCCGCCAAAGGCTATAACAGACAGGCTTGCAAGAGTTGCAGGCGAAGGACCTCATCAGTATGCATTGACATGGGGAGCTAAGAATTTCAGAGATGCAGTTGTTAAGAAATATGAACATTTTTCTGGTGTTAAGATTGACCCTGAGACAGAGATTGTTGTCACATGCGGAAGTACAGAGGCAATGATGGCTACAATGCTTAGTATTACTAATCCGGGTGACAAGGTTGTAATATTCTCGCCTTTTTATGAGAATTACGGTGCAGATACAATTCTTTCAGGCGCAGAGCCAATATATGTTCCATTAGTTCCACCAGAATTTCATTTTGATAAGGAAAAGTTAGAAGATGCATTTAAGCAGGGTGCTAAGGCATTAATTCTGTGTAATCCTTCCAACCCATGCGGTAAGGTGTTTACAATGGAGGAAATGCAGACAATTGCTGAACTTGCTAAGAAATATGACGCATATGTTGTTACAGATGAAGTGTATGAGCATATTGTGTATGCACCGTATAAGCATATTTACATGCAGTCGCTTGAGGGCATGAGAGAAAGAACGATTGTGTGCAATTCGCTGTCTAAGACATACTCAATAACAGGCTGGAGATTAGGCTATGTTATTGCTAACCCACAGATAATCGACAGAGTTAAAAAGGTACATGATTTCCTTACAGTTGGTGCAGCCGCACCATTGATGGAGGCAGCAGTTGTGGGATTAGAGTTTGGTGATGGCTATTATGATGAACTTGCCGCACATTATGCACATATGAAAGAGGTATTTGTAGGCGGTCTTAAGAAGCTGGGATTAAAATACACAGACCCACAGGGGGCATATTATGTGCTTGTTGATGTGAGTGAATTCGGAGTTAAAGATGATGTGAAATTTTGCGAATGGATGGCACAGTTCGTTGGTGTGGCGGCAGTTCCGGGGTCAAGCTTTTTCAGGGAAGATGTGCATAATCTTGTGAGATTTCATTTCGCAAAGCAGGACGATACACTTAATGAAGCAATAAAGAGACTGGCAACACTTAAAGAAAAAGCGATGAATGCCACAGATGTTGATTGGAGATAATTCATGGAAATATACTTAAAACCGATAATTTCAGCGTGTTATGTGTTCCCGGTTCTTGCCGTGCTTTTCACACTGCCATACATAATATACGAATATCATAAATATGGCTCGATACTTGTAATAAGAACAGGGGTTGTGTACACATTTATATTCTACATGATTACCTCATATTTTATGACAGTGCTGCCGCTGCCTCCGATTGATTCAGTGACACCGGATTCAGCATGTATGCTGTTAGTGCCATTTGATGCGGTAAGAAGAGTCATTGCTACTGCGAATGTTACTTTATCGAATCCGGCAACATATATTAATCTGTTCAAATGTGGTGACTTCTGGCAGATTGCTTTCAATATTCTGCTGTTAGTGCCATTTGGTGTGTATCTGAGATACTATTTTAAGAGAAAATGGTGGCAGGTGCTTATAATGTCATTCTGCTACAGCCTGTTTTTTGAGCTTACGCAGTTGTCAGGTTTGTATGGAATATATCCTTATCCATACAGATTCTTTGAAGTGGACGACCTGATATGTAACACACTTGGAGGAATGGTGGGCTTCTGGGTTACTCCAGCGGTTGTTTTCATGCTTCCAAAACGTGACAGAATGGATGAAGTTGCTTACAACAGAGGACAGATTGTGTCGGAATTCAGAAGAATAATAGCATGGGCGTTGGATATGCTTGTAATAATGGCTCCAGTTGCCGTATTTTTTGCAATAGACAAAGAAAAGTTTATGACTGCTGTGTACGATGTGAGATATATGGTTGTCATAGCGGTATATATAACTATTGCATTTGCAATAGTAACAAGGCTTACTAAAGGAAGGACGATTGGTAAGGCACTGGTTAATATAAGATTGGTGAGGGCAGAGAGTAAGAAAGCTGATAATAAGGCAGCAGATTACGAAGCTGAGATTATTGAAGCTGATACTCACAGAATAGTGAATGTTTTCAGGCTTATGGGAAGATATTTTATTCTGTATGTTATAAGCCTGCCTTCTCCTGTATATGCATATAATCTTTATCATGCAGCACTTATGGCTGATGGGTGGAGATTCTCTGTCAGTATAGCAGTATGTGTATTGTGCCTTATGGTTACGGCATATTTTGCAATAGATTTCATATTATGTCTGTTCAGCAGTACACGGCAGATGTTTTATGACAGGGTGATGGGAATTACGCATGTCAATATGGTGAAGCAGAAGGAAAAGATATCAAAATAAATTGAAAAACATAACAAAATAAACTCAAAAAATACATTGACATGTTAGAACTGACATGTTAGTATACACATAGCAAATAATTATGCAAATATGGTACAGAATAATAATGTTGTTATGTAAAAGGAGGATTTTTGTTATGGATATGACATTGAGATGGTATGGACCAGGATACGACAGCGTAACACTTAAGCAGATCAGACAGATTCCAGGCGTAAAGAATGTTATTACAACGCTTTTTGGTAAGCAGGCTGGGGAGCGGTGGCTTCCAGAGGAAATAGCGGAGCTTAAAAGGATTGTTGAAGATGCCGGGTTGGGAATCGCTGGTATTGAATCTGTTAATGTGTCAGATGATATTAAGATTGGCACAGCTAAGGCAGATGAGCACATTGACAATTATATAAAGACTCTGCAGGCTCTTGGAGAAGCGGATATTCATGTGGTATGTTACAATTTTATGCCTGTATTTGACTGGACACGATCAGAACTTGCAAGAGAAAGAGCTGATGGTTCAACGGTGCTTGCATATAATCAGGATACAGTTGATATGATTGATCCGGAGCATATGAAGGAATCAGTTGCAAAGATGTCTAATGGATTCGTAATGCCAGGATGGGAACCAGAGCGTCTTGACAGATTAAAAGAACTTTTTGAAATGTATAAAGATGTTGACGCAGAAAAGCTGTTTAATAATCTGGTATATTTTCTGGAAGCAATTGGTCCGGTATGTGAGAAGTATGATATAAAGATGGGGATTCATCCGGATGATCCTGCGTGGCCTATATTTGGACTTCCAAGAATTATGACAGGTAAGGATTCTGTTACAAAACTTCTTGATGCTGTAAATAAACCATATAACGGAATAACACTTTGTACGGGTTCATTTGGCTCTAACCAGAATAATGATATTTGTGAGATTATCAAGGCGTGCAGAGGAAGAATACCATTTGCACATGTGAGAAACCTTAAATATAATTCACCTAGGGATTTTGAAGAAGCAGCACATTTATCATCTGATGGTTCTATGGATATGTATAAGATTATGAAAACATTATATGATACAGGTTTTGACGGCATTATAAGACCAGACCATGGAAGAATGATATGGGATGAGGTGGCTATGCCAGGTTATGGTTTATATGACAGGGCTTTAGGTGCAACATACCTTAATGGCTTATGGGAAGCTATTGATAAATCATCAAAGTAATTATTAACATTGGGTTTTTATGACATAATGGAGGATATTATGAAACTTTCAATAAATGGTATTAAGAATACGACAGATTGGGAAAAGGCTGGCATAAAGCTGCCTTCATATGATGTTGAAAAGGTTGCAGAGGATACAAAAAAGTCACCTGTATGGGTACATTTTGGTATTGGCAATATTTTCAGGATATTCATTGGTGGAATTGCAGATTCATTATTAGAACAAGGAGTTTCAGATAAAGGCATTACATGTGTTGAAACATTTGACTTCGATGTAGTAGATAAAATATATAAGCCATTTGATAATCTTGTTATGGCTGTTACATTGAAGGAGGATGGAAATACAGAAAAAAAGGTACTTGGTTCACTTACAGAAGCTATTAAGGCACAATCATATTCGCAGAAGGAATGGGAAAGATTAAAGGAGATATTTGCTGACCCTGGGCTTCAGATGGTGTCATTTACTATTACAGAAAAAGGTTATGCGTTGAAGGATTCTAAAGGAGAGTTTTTCTCTTTTATCAGGGAAGACATTGATAATGGACCAGAAAAAGCAACATCAGCAATGGCTGTAACGGCAGCACTTTTGTATGAACGCTTTAAAGCCTGTAAGGCACCGATTGCAGTTGTATCAATGGATAACTGCTCACATAACGGAGAGAAACTTAGAAATTCGATAACCGAGATGGTAACTGAGTGGAATAAAAAAGGATTTGTTGGTAATGATTTTGTTGATTATGTGAATAATGAAGAACTTGTATCATTTCCATGGTCTATGATTGATAAAATTACACCAAGACCAGCAGATAGTGTTGCTAAAGCATTAGAGGAAGCAGGTGTTGAGGATATGAGTCCGGTGATAACATCTAAGAAGACATATATTGCACCATTTGTAAATGCTGAAGGACCACAGTATCTTGTAATAGAAGACAGGTTCCCTAATGGCAGACCTCAGCTTGAAAAAGCGGGTGTGTTTATGACTGACAGACAGACAGTTAATAAGGTTGAGCGTATGAAAGTAACAACCTGCCTTAATCCGTTACACACAGCCTTAGCAGTATATGGCTGCTTATTAGGATATAATCTGATTGCTGATGAAATGAAAGACAAGGAACTTTCAGAGCTTGTGGGACGAATTGGGTTATCTGAGGGAATGCCTGTGGTAATTAATCCGGAGATAATTTCACCACAGAAGTTTGTGGATGAAGTTCTTAATGTAAGAATACCTAATCCTTTTATGCCTGATACACCGCAAAGAATAGCAACAGATACTTCACAGAAGGTAGGAATACGATATGGAGAAACAATTAAGTCATATGTAGCAAAGGATGGAAGTGCCAAAGAATTGATAGCGATTCCATTGGCAATTGCAGGATGGTGCAGATATCTTCTTGGAATTGATGATAATGGCGAAAGCTTCGAATTGTCTCCAGATCCGATGGCAGATGAATTAAAGAAGCATTTATCAGGTATAAAAATAGGTGACATATCATCTTATACAGGACAGCTTAAGAATTTATTGTCAAATGCTAATATATTTGGTATAAATTTATATGAAGCAGGAATTGGCGATAAAATAGAAGAGATGTTTGTTGAAGAGATAGCAGGAAAGGGTGCTGTAAGAAATACACTTAAAAAATACCTTTAATATATATAACAAGCAGGCTCATAGTATAAGAAAGGCCGCATGGTTATGGAAAAATCATTAAACGAAGACACATACGAAAAATTAAAATACGATATCATGAATTTCAAGCTTGTACCTGGAGATTCAATAAGTGCACAGAAGATAGCTGTAAGGTATAATGTTTCGAGAACACCGGCAAGAGAGGCAATTGTTAATCTTGAAAAGGAGGGACTTCTCAAAATAATACCTCAGTCAGGCACATATGTTGCAAGTATTAATTGCAGACGTTTTGAACAGGAATGGTTTGTCAGAAAAAGTCTTGAAGTGGGGATGGTAGACCCGGTTTTTGAGCATGTCAGCAATGAGATGCTTGATAAGATGGAAGAATTAAACAGCCGTCTCATTAATTATGATAAATGTAATGAAAAAGTTCCAAGGATTGAAATCGATAATGCTTTTCATGAACTTATATATGAAAGCTCTGGAGAACAGCTCGCTGCTAATATAATTAAAATGCAGATGAGTCATTATAACAGAATACGTTTCTTAGCAGAACTTAATAGTTCTATTAGTGTTAAAACTAATGAGGAACATGAGATGCTTATAGATGCAATAAGGAAAAAAGATAAAAGAATGTATCTTCGTGTTATTAAAGGACATATTAACAGAATTTTTAATGAGATTGATAAGTTAAGAATAATTTATCCTGATTATTTTGAAAACAATTAAAAACAACCATCTGGATACCTGTTGATTTCCGGTATCCAGATGGTTGTTTTTATTTATTGAATCATTTCTCTATATTGAGAAGGAGTCATGTTTTTGATTTTTTTGAAAAGCTTGGTGAAATAATTAACATCTGTAATTCCACATTGTACAGCAATGTCCTGTATAGGAAGCTTGGTTGTATTGAGCAGGTAGATAGCGTGTTCAATACGTTTATTATTAACAAAATTAGTGAGCGTTGAGCCGGTTTCACGTTTAAATAGAGAAGATACATAACTGCTGTTTAAAGCAAATTCAGCAGAAATAGTATTAAGGCTGAGATCATCAGTAAGGTTAAACGAGATATAATTAATAATATTTTGGACAGGTTTGCTATATTTTCTTAAAGAATAAGATTGAACAAGCAGACAATATTTACGCGTGATTTCATTTTCCAGGGTTTCAAGCTGGGCAATTGTGGTACAGGATTCTATCCTGATAGCAAATTTGCGTGATATCTCATCAAGATGAATAGGATGAACATATGCTGATTGGGCAGCTTTCCTGCAAAGGGTATTAAGAATTATCATGAAATTCTTTCTATCGCGGATTGAATCTGACAGGCGGGGCTTAATTCCAGATGAATTAAGATGAGCAAGCTTGTCAATTGATTCAAAATCACCATGAGCAACATATTCCATCAGAAGAGATTCATCATTATAGCGTTGTTCTAGAACCTCAATGGATTGCTTTGTCGGTTCGGGGCTATAATCATTGTACATGTATTCAGAAGCATTTTTATTTAGAAAATGTTTTTTCTCAATTGTATAACTGTTCCACAATTTATTACATAAACAGTTTATTATTGCTTCTATACATCGTTCATCTGCAAATACCGGGAGTGCGGCATAATAAAGCTGCATAAAATCAGTAAATCTTGGTGGTATTGAATTGTATGAACATAAATCATCAATTCTTTGATTGGTAAACTTTTCAAATGAAAAAGGTCCGGCAAAGAAAGCTTTTTTGAGTCGGGCAATTTAATATATATATAATCACAGGCGAAACTGTCATGAATCAGAAGAATTGTATATATATAATCACAGGCGAAACTGTCATGAATCAGAAGAATTGTATTATTTTTGCCAGAACAGTTAATAAAGTTATGAAATGTTTCTTTATGATTAATTAAAAATGC
>QRVH01000037.1 GCA_003458705.1 Eubacterium sp. AF22-9
GTTCATCCTGAGCCAGGATCAAACTCTCATAAAAAGGTCTTTGCTTCGCAAAGCCCTACAAGTTACTTCGTAACTTGAGCTTATTGAAACTAACCAAAGTAGTTTGCCTCGTCAGTTATAAACTAACTAGCTTAAATAGTTTCACCAAAACTTACTGTTTAGGTTCGTGTATCTTTCGATACTCGCAAGATTCATTAATGAATCATTTTAAAATTCTCAAAGAATTTCAAGGTTGTCTTTCTATTCAGTTATCAAAGAACTTCATTGTCGTTGTCAGCTTTTCTCGCCGACAGCTTATTTAGGATATCATTGCCAAATCTATTTGTCAAGAACTTTTTTAAAAAATTGTCATATTTTTTAAAAACGACAATATATTGTATATTAAGCTCTCTCGCCAGCACAATCTGTGATTTCATATTGTGCATTATGCATGCCAACACCTTTGGCAAATAAAAAGCCATTCATACTTGATGAACGGCTTTAGCGGAGAGGATGGGATTCGAACCCATGCGCCCGTGAAGACAAACGGTTTTCAAGACCGCCCCGTTATGACCACTTCGGTACCTCTCCATAGCTATTTTATTGTGTCGCACCAGCGACTTGATTATATTATCATTACCCCATTTATTTGTCAACACTCTTTTTGAAATTTTTTCAAATTTTTTTAGATTGATTTTTTATGATGAAATAATAAAGGAGAAACTCCCATTATCACAGCATTTCCGTCACTATGTTTATAGTGTCTGACATACTGATATTAAAAAGTTTCTCCTGTAATTTCTTTAATGCAACTATTATATACTACTGTACATTATTGTTCTGATTCTGTACCGGCTGCTGTGGTGCCTGACCAAATGTCTGTCCCTGCACTGGCTGCTGTGGTGCCTGACCGAATGTTTGTCCCTGCATAGGCTGCTGAACATATCCCTGAGACGCTGCTGCCTGTGTGCGTGCTTTAGCAGTTCCTGTAAGTCCTCGAATGGATTAAGCTTTGCACCAGACTTGTCACCAAATACATATGGCTTAATTACAAGTTCATTAATCCAGTATGATCCTATCATTACAAGTATCATAAGAAGTTCTAAAACAAAACCTACTGCAACAGAAGACTTTAAAAATAAATTTGCATTTGCTGATGTACCACTATACTGTACAAGTGCATTTATTAATGACTTAACATCCTTAATATCGCTGTTTCCAACTATTAAAGCAAGGAAAAGTGAAATCAAATCAACTACTGACACAGCTATTGCTGCCATTGTTATTTTCTCTGAACCATTCCATACATATAATACTAATGCAGCTAATGCCAGAATAAGGCAAAGAACACCAAAGAAGTTATATGTAACAAGGTTCTTTGTTATAGTGTACAGAGCTGCCGTACTTTCATTCTGAAGAAAATATGTTGTTGGCTGAAGCTTATAAAACGGTATAAATGTAAAAATAAATGCAAGTAATGCCGCTCCAGCACCAACAAAATTAATGTTTTTTACTGAAAAGTTTTTCATACCTCTCTCCTTATTTTATAAAATTTTTATTAATTATATTATCATTTTGATAACTCGTCAACCTTTTAAAAATATGCCCGCAATCTCCATATCTTCTGGCGTGGTTATTTTAATATTACAGTAACCACAATTAACCAGTTTTATTTTTGAGTTGCCATATCTTTCCACAACCATCGCATCATCTGTAACCCCATCAAAGCAATTCTGTTCATAGAGCCTGCTGTATGCTTCTTTAATTACGTCTGCTGAAAAGACCTGTGGCGTCTGAATCTGCCATAATGTTTTTCTGTCCGGTGTATTTATTGCATACTCGTCAGCATCTGCAACTTTTATTGTGTCTTTAACCGGTGCTGCCGCAACACACGCATCAGTCTGGACGACCGTTTCCCAGCACGCATTTATTATATTCTGATTTATACATGGTCTTGCCCCATCATGTATATATACATACCCTTTTTCACTAATCTGCTGTAAACCTGCCCACACTGAATCAAAACGTTCTTTGCCGCCCTCAATGATTTTTGTTAATTTAGCAAATTGAGAACCTGCAATTTCATTTCTGACATATTCTATATATTCCTTTGCTGTAACAAGAATAATCTCATCCACATGTTCACTTTCTTCAAATGCTTTCAGCGAATAATATATAACAGGCTTTCCATTAAGCTGCATATACTGCTTTGGAATTTCACTATGCATTCTTTTTCCACTTCCACCCGCAAGAACTATAGCCGTATTCATTATATGCGTTCTCCTAATTTAAGGTTCGGCACAGCATTTAAATCATAGCCATGACGTACCCCCTTAATATATTCATAATATGCTGCTGCCCCTATCATAGCTGCGTTGTCTGTACATAGTATAGGTGATGGCGAATAGAAGCCAATGTTATTCTTTGCACACGCTTCCTGTATTGCTGCACGAAGCGCAGAATTAGATGCAACTCCTCCAGCTATTGCAAGCTTATCCATTCCACATTCTTTTGCCAGCCTTACTGCCCGTGAAACAAGAGCATCTACTACCGCCTTCTGGAATGACGCTGCTACATCAGCCCTGTTTATCTCTTTGCCCTGCATATTGGCAGAATTAATATAATTAAGCACTGCTGACTTTATTCCACTAAACGAAAAATCATAAGGAGCATCATCAACATGTGCCCTCGGAAATTCTATTGCATCAGGATTGCCTTCTTTTGCAAGCTTATCTATCTTAGGGCCACCCGGATATCCTAATCCTATTGCTCTTGCTACCTTGTCAAATGCCTCTCCAGCCGCATCGTCTCTTGTTCTTCCGACTATTTCATACTCACCATAATCGTTGACTTTAACAAGATGTGTATGTCCTCCCGAAACAACAAGTGCAACAAAAGGCGGTTCAAGTTCTTTATTTTCAACATAGTTGGCACTGATATGTCCTTCTATGTGATGTACTCCTACCAATGGTTTATTCTTTGCAAATGCTATGGCTTTAGCCTCTGCAACTCCGACAAGAAGTGCTCCCACAAGCCCAGGACCATATGTAACACCTATTGCATCTATATCATCAAGTGTTACTCCCGCATCTTCAAGTGCTTTCCTTATTACAGGATTAATATTTTCTATATGTTTTCTTGACGCAATTTCAGGAACTACACCACCATACTCTGTATGTATGGCTATCTGGGTATTAATCACATTTGACAATACCTCTCTTCCATTCTTTACTACTGCTGCTGCTGTCTCGTCACATGAACTTTCTATTGCAAGAATAAGAACATCATCTTTTTCGCTCATTTTATATCTCCTATTATTATGTATCGCTGTCTATTTCAGTTAGCTCCCAGAAAAGAATCTTCCAGTGTCCATCATCATCTTTTCTTAAGGTGAATTTTGTTGGTGAATCTATAAGCTTGTCACCCTGTCTCAAATAATACACTAATGCGATTGATGCATACTGCCTGTCTTTAAATGTTGAATATTTAGTCTTGGCAGCACTCTGTATAACATATGAACTTATACGTGTTTTGGTTGAATTATAATTGCCTATATCTTCCTTAAGTTTCTCATAGAAATCCGCATCTGTCTGCGTATTCTTTAATTCATCATCAAACATCAGACGTGCCTGCTTTCCTAATGCTTCAATCTGCTCATTAGTAAGTGATGTATCATAATATGCCTTCGTTATTCTTGCATACAGATTAACTACATCCTTAGGTGATTCCGGATAATTAGCCATAATATCTTTTGAAATAAGCACAGAAACCTCACTGGTATCTGCTGCAATATCAGTAGCATCTTTACCTGTATCCTTATTAGCAAGGTAATAGTAATATCCCAGCCCCAACGCAACCAATACTGCTATTACAATTATCGTCCTTCCGTATTTTTTCATAATCTAACCCTCATCGTCAAACTTCAACTCAACTGTTCTTCCATCATTAGCTGCTATTGTAGCAGGGAATATCTTTCTTGCCTTATCAACATAATCCTGTGGTCTTACAAGTGAAGGACTATAATGTGTCAGCCACATTTCCCTGACATCCGCATTCTTTGCAAGCTGTGCCGCTTCTGTAAAGGTCATATGCTTATATTCCTTTGCCTTAGCTCCTTACCATCCTCTCCATACATGCCCTCACATATGAAAAGATCTGATTCTTTAGCATTATCTGATATAATCTGAACAGGCCTGCTATCTGTACAATATGTTACTTTAAGCCCTTTTCTTGCCGCCCCCATAACCATATCCGGCGTATATTCTTTATCATCTATTGTAACCGCTGTTCCATGCTGCAGTTTATTCCACATGCTACACGGAATACCAAGTTCTTTCGCCTTCTCTACATCAAACTTGCCTATTCTTGGAATACTAATCGAATACCCATAACATATAACAGCATGATTAACCCTGAATGCATCTATCTCATATCCGCATATTGACAAATGCTCCTGTTGATTCGTAAGTTCTATCAGCTTAAGTTCAAATGGCAGCTCTGGTGCGATTACCCTGAGCGAAGAAACTACCCTGCCAAGCCCCTTGGGTCCTACAAGAGTCAAGGGCTTCTTTCTGTCAGAATTACCTATTGTGAGCAAAAGCCCCGGCAAACCACTTATATGATCAGCATGATAATGTGTGAAACAGATAACATCTATAGGATTAAAACTCCATCCTTTCTGCTTAACAGCTATCTGTGTTCCCTCTCCGCAATCTATCATCAGGCTGCTTCCGTTGTAACGTGTCATAAGCGATGTCAGCCATCTTCCCGGCAAGGGAAGCATGCCACTGGTTCCCAGTAAACATACATCAAGCATTAATCGCACCTCCTTCTGTTATTATACATCAATATATATTATGCAGTCTATTATTTCACCCAATAATTTTAGACATTATTACTGCGTCCTCAACTGGCTTTTCATAAAATCCTTTTCTAATACCTATATTCTTATACCCCATTTTTTCATAAAGGGCTATTGCTGGCAGATTGCTCTGTCTGACTTCAAGGAAATATGATGTGACATTCTTGTCATTACCATACTTTTCCATTGACTGCATAAGCATCTGTGCTATGCCACACCGCCTGTAATCCGGTGATACTGCCATGTTGGTTATATTGCCTTCTCCAAGCACAGTCCACATACCACTATATCCTGCTATTACTCCGTCTGCCTCGCATACCAGATACACATTGTCCTGATTCCTGCACGCATCTGCAAATGATTTCTGCGACCATGGAAGCGAGAATATTCTCTGTTCTATCAGTTCCACTGCAAATGTATCATCTTCCGTCATCGGTCTTATCACATATTTAAGACTCATGCTGTGCTTTCTCTCTTTCTGCCTGTGAAGGGCGCAGATAATCAGGCTTTAACTCATCAGCATCTGTATATTCACCATTATCTGCCATCTGCTTTGCTAAAAGTGCTACTGAACCAGCTCTCTGTGTCTTGATATGAGCCGGTGCAAGAACACATTTGTCACCAAGCTGCTCTTTAAGGACGTCACCTGCGACATCCACACCATCACCTACTAATACAACCTGTCCATCAAGTCCTGCAAGTTCTTCTGCAAGCTCATCATATGACTCAAGATTAACATCTCTTACTGTAATAAGCCTGTCACCGTCAAATGTATATATTCCACTGTACAGATGCTTTCTTCTTGCATCCATTACAGGGCATATATATCTGCTGTCTCCATATAAATTATATGCCATAGCCGCAAGTGTCGGTACTGCCACCATCTTTTTGTCAAGCGCAAGTGCAATTCCCTTGCCTGTAGCCGCACCAATTCTTAGGCCCGTGAATGACCCCGGTCCCTTTGATACTGCTATAACATCAACATCATCAGGCTTTAACTGAACCATTGAAAATATCTCATCTATCATTGGAAGAAGTGTCTGTGAATGTGTCATCTTATGATTAATTGTGTATTCAGCAACAAGTGTATCATCTTCAAGAATCGCAACTGATGCTGTAACTGCTGAACTTTCTATTGCTAATATTCTCATACTGCCTCCTGCCCGATAGTTATTTTTCTGTAGTCAAAGCCTTTCTCAAGGTCTTTTTCTATAATTATCTCTATCGCATTATCTGGAATTATCTCCTGTATAAGAGTGCTCCATTCAATAAGGCACACCCCGTCCGAATAGAAATATTCCTCATATCCAAGCTCATCCATCTCTTCGACATCGCCAATTCTGTATACATCAAAATGATACAATGGCAGTCTGCCTTCATGGTATTCCTGAATGATTGTAAATGTAGGGCTGTTTACGGGCTCTTCTATGCCAAGACCTTTTGCAAAGCCCTGCGTAAATACTGTTTTGCCGACACCTAAGTCTCCGTTAAGACAGTATATCTGCCCTGGAAGAGCTTTCTTTCCCATCTCATATCCTGCTTCAAATGTTTCTTTAGCGTTAAATGTTTCTTTAACCATATTATTCCTATCTGCTTACTTATCCGCGGCTTTAGCAAGCTTATCCATATTAACCTTAACCTGAAAAGGCTTTAATTTCTTCTGGCACATTTTAACAAAAGGAACTGCTGCCTCACCCATACTGTTAACTGTAAGCACATTGGCTCTGACAGATGAAAGATACAGAATAAGGTTGCTTCCTGTGAATCTTATCTTGTATATCTGCTCCCATGCAAGTTCTTCTGACATCTCTCCCTGACTTACAATTATCTTGTCTTCCCCAGCACTATAATGCATAGGCTCTTTAAATGCTGCAACTGTTTTCATCTGCTTCTTAGTTCCAAGCCTCATATTAACAATTGGATAAAAGAAGAAAAACACTCCAAAAAGCCCCATCATGACTATATATTTAGGAGACATTCTGAATATTACCCCAAGCACGCACATGACTATTGCAAATGCTGCAAAAACATATCCGAATACTCCACCAACATTGTGAAAAATATGATACATCTTGAAATCATTAAGTGCTTTCTCTGTAATTACGCTGTCAAATTCAATTCTATCTTCCATACAGTACTCCTATTAATGCATGAACTTGGCAAGACCTGAAAGGTTAAGGCCTTCCTTCTTAAGCTTTCTGTCCTGTCTGTTTCCTTTGCCGTTGTTTCTTTTATTCTTATTATTGGAATTATCCTTAGTGTACTTTCTGTTAGCTGCTTCTTTCTCATCAAGAATCATTGAAAGTGAGATTCTTGCCTTAGGTATATCAACATCTATAACTCTTACATCTACAATATCCCCTACACTTACAACATCAAGAGGGTGCTCAACTCTCTTTGTGCTGCTCATCTGCGAAATGTGTACAAGTCCGTCCTGATGCACTCCGATATCAACAAATGCTCCGAAGTCAATAACATTTCTGACCGTTCCCTTAAGTATCATGCCCGGTGTCAGATCCTTCATATCAAGGACATCTTTTCTTAATATTGGCTTAGGCATCTCATCTCTTGGGTCTCTTCCCGGCTTCTCAAGTTCTTTGATGATATCTTCAAGTGTCATTGTTCCTATTCCAAGTTCATCTGCCATCTTGGCAATATCCTGAACTTTGCTCTTAAGCCCTATAAGCTCTCCTGATGTTATTGAATTAATATCATATCCCAAAAGTGTAAGAAGCTTTGTTGCTGCCTCATAGCTTTCAGGATGCACGCTTGTTGCATCTAATGGATTATCGCCGCCTGAAATTCTCATAAATCCGGCACACTGCTCAAACGCTTTAGGTCCAAGCTTAGCAACCTTCAAAAGCTGCTTTCTGTTAGTGAATCTTCCGTTAGTCTCTCTGTATTCAACTATATTCTTGGCTACTGCCTTAGATATACCTGATATATACTCAAGAAGTGATGCCGATGCAGTATTTAAGTCTACTCCAACCTTATTAACGCTGTCCTCAACAACACCTGTAAGTGTGTTCTCTAACTTCTTCTGGTTCATATCATGCTGATACTGACCTACTCCGATTGATTTCGGGTCAATCTTAACTAGCTCTGCCAATGGATCCTGAACTCGTCTTGCTATTGAAACTGCACTTCTCTGTGCAACATCAAAGTCAGGGAATTCCTCTGTTGCAAGCTTACTTGCTGAATATACAGAAGCTCCTGCCTCGTTAGTGATTACATAATCAACAGGAAGATTCATCTCATGTATCATATCTGAAATAATCTTCTCTGATTCTCTTGAAGCTGTTCCGTTACCACATGAAATAAGATTAACATGGTACTTATCTATAAGCTTCTTAACCTCTGCCTTAGACTCCTCAACCTTATTGTGTGGCTCTGTAGGATATATAACTTTAGTTGCAAGCACCTTACCTGTAGGGTCTACAACTGCCAGCTTACAGCCTGTTCTGAAGGCAGGGTCCCAGCCAAGAACAACCTTTCCGGCGATAGGTGGCTGAAGAAGAAGCTGCTCAAGATTCTTTCCAAATACTTTGATAGCCCCGTCTTCTGCTGTCTCTGTGAGACTGCTTCTTATCTCTCTTTCAATAGCTGGTGCAATAAGTCTTTCATATGCATCTGCTATACAGTTCTTAAGGTATTCTGCTGTAAATGTGTTCTCTTTTAAAATATTCTTCTCAAGATATCTTAATATTCTCTCCTCTGGTGCTTCAACCTTGACAGTAAGGAACTTTTCATCTTCTCCTCTGTTAATTGCAAGGATTCTGTGTCCCGGGATTGTCGAAAGTGCCTCGCTGTAATCATAGTAATTCTCGTATACAGATTCAGCCTTTTCATCTTTAGCTGTTACAACAAGCTTTCCTTCTTTCATTGTGATGTCTCTGATATATGTTCTGTAATCAGCAACATCTGATATCTGCTCTGCAATTATATCTAATGCACCTGCTATTGCATCCTGTGCTGTAGCAACTTCCTTACCTTCTTCATCGCTGATAAATTCTGCTGCCTTGACTTCTACATCTTCTGTAGCTTCCTGTGCATATATGAACTGTGCAAGTGGTTCAAGACCTTTCTCTTTCGCAATTGTTGCTCTCGTTCTTCTCTTCTGCTTATATGGTCTGTAAAGATCTTCAACAAGAACCATTGTCTCTGCTGCTGTAATAGCAGACTTAAGTTCTTCTGTAAGCTTTCCCTGTTCTTCAATGCTTGCAAGAACCTGAGTCTTTCTGTCTTCAAGGTTTCTTAAATACTTTAATCTCTCATCAAGGTTACGAAGCTGTTCATCATTTAATGCTCCTGTAACTTCCTTTCTGTATCGTGCAATAAAAGGAATTGTGCATCCCTCATCTATAAGTTTAACAGCAGCTTCTACCTGTGTTACTTTAATTTCCAGCTCTTCCGCTATCTTCTTTGCGATATCCATTAATCTTCCTCCGTTTTCATACGCATATTACATTTAATTATATCAATTTCATCAAAGTTTATCAACCATTGTGTTTTGTTCCTTAACGCAGAAATCCCCGCACATAATGTGCGGGGAATGAAATTTACTTCATATTCTTTTTCATCTTATCAAGTTCATCATCTACACTTGATGTATAACTGCCGCCTGTCTGCTCTGACTTATCTTTCTTGGACTTTTCTGACTTATTGTTAGCAAACAATACCTTTGCAACCAATCCGGCACCACCAAATATAAGAACAAGTATAAGAATCCATTCATACATTGTAATAGATACAAGCCAGATTCTTGTTGACGCTACAATTGAAGCGATTATAAGTATTACTGAAAGTACCGTAAATACTTTCGATACAAATGATCCGCCTGTAGCAAACATCCATACAACTCCGATTATTAATGGTACCATAATAAGACCTGATGAGAACCTGCCACCCCATAATGAAAAAAATCCATATGATGAAGACACCATTACTTTCTGTGACAATATGTACAATCCAACAACAAGCATTATTACGCCGCCGACAAACTGTAACAACTCATTCTTAGCTTCCTTCATATCCCATATCCCCCTGTTCACTTATTATTCTTCTGGAACAAACACTCCATAGATAGTCTTAATAGCATCCTCAAAGTATCTGTTTCTGACACCGATAATGATGTTTAACTCTGATGATCCCTGATCTATCATTTTAACATTAATCTTAGCTTTTGCAAGTGCTGAGAAGATATTACCTGCTATACCAGTACTGTTCTTCATTCCACGTCCAACTACTGCAATAAGTGCAAGGTTAGCTTCAAGTTCAACAGAGTCAGGATTAACTGCCTTATGAATCTGCGCAAGAACCTTCTGTTCCTTCTCTACAAATTCATCCTGGTGAACAAATACTGTCATAGTATCAATTCCTGAAGGCATATGTTCGATTGAGATTCCGTTATCCTCGAATACTGAAAGAACCTTTCTACAGAATCCGATTTCTGAATTCATCATATCCTTGTCAATGCTGATTGCAACGAATCCCTTCTTACCTGCAATACCAGTAATTGTATATTCCGGCATATTACATGTTGTCTCAACAATCATTGTTCCCTTATCTTCCGGAGCATTAGTATTCTTAATATTGATAGGAATTCCACCCTTTCTTACAGGGAAGATAGCTGATTCATGAAGCACTGATGCACCCATGTATGAAAGCTCTCTTAATTCCTTATATGTAATAACGTTAATTGGCTTTGCATTGCTTACAATTCTTGGATCTGCTGCGAGAAAACCTGATACATCTGTCCAGTTCTCATACATATCAGCCTTAAGTGCTCTTGCAACAATTGAACCTGTCACATCAGAACCACCTCTTGAAAATGTCTTAACCTTTCCGTTAGGCATTGCTCCATAAAATCCAGGTACAACTGCTCTTTCAATATTAGCAAACTTTGCTTCACACACTGCATTAGTCTTTTCTGAATCAAACTCTCCATCCTTATCGAAGCAGATAACTGTAGCAGCGTCTATGAACTCATATCCAAGATAGTTAGCCATGATAATACCATTAAGATACTCTCCTCTTGAAGCTGCATAATCTTTTCCTGCAAGCGCCTCAAAATTCTTCTTAATTGTCTCAAACTGTTCCTTTAATGAAAGCTTAAGTCCAAGTCCCTTGATAATTTCATTGTATCTTTCCTCAATTGCCTTAAGACTCTTCTCAATATTCTTACCAGCTTCTGCCTCTGCATAACATTTGTAAAGCATATCAGTAACCTTAGTATCCTCTGGAAATCTCTTTCCAGGTGCTGAAGGAACCACATACTTTCTGTCCTCATCAGCACGGATAATATTGCCAACCTTCTTAAACTGCTCTGCGCTTGCAAGTGAACTTCCACCAAATTTAACTACTTTAACCATTACTTTTCTCCCTTATATTATTACTGTAATTTAGTATCATCTATTCTGATTCTGCTTATAACAGAAACCTTATCCTTAGCATCTTCAAATGCTCTCTCTGTCATAGGCTCTGTAACAAAACCGAATTCTCCGTTAATTCCATCAACCTTAACAACCTGTCCTTCGCCAAATGCTGCCTTAGCTGCCTGGACATCATCGCCCTTAATTCTTACAAAGAACTTTCTTGTCTCGTCAAATGTATCACCAAGTTCCTGCTTTACTGAACTCCAGATTGTCATAACATTTTTACCCTTATGCTTAACACAGTCAACTACATCTGATACTACAGCACTTGCTGTTGGAAGCTTTCCGGCTCCTGCTCCGAAGAACATTACATCCCCTAATACATTGCCGTGTACATAGATTCCGTTAAGAACGTCATTAACATTATATAATGGATGTGTGCTGTCAATCATGAATGGTGCTGTGATTGCATATACCTTGCCATCCTTACTATAGCTTGTTGCAAGAAGCTTGATAACACTTCCAAGCTCTTTAGCATATGCAAAATCTTCATTAGAAATCTTTGTTATTCCCTCTGTATACACTTCCTCGAATTTCACTGTATTTCCAAATGCAAGTGATGTGAGAATTGCTATCTTTCTGCATGCATCGTAACCTTCAACATCAGCCTCCGGATTTCTTTCTGCATATCCGAGTGCCTGTGCCTCTTTAAGAACCTCCTGATATGAGATTCCTTCTCTGCTCATTTTAGTAAGAATATAGTTAGTTGTTCCATTAAGAATACCTGTAATCTTAGTAATCTCATCTGCTGTAAGAGACTGGTTAAGCGGTCTGATAATTGGAATTCCACCGCCTACTGATGCCTCAAACATGAAATTAAGTTTTCTTTCTTTAGCCATCTCAAGAAGCTCCGGACCGTGTGCAGCAACAAGTGCCTTATTAGATGTACACACACTCTTTCCTGCTTCAAGTGCCTTCTTAACAAATGTAAATGCTGGCTCTACACCACCCATAACCTCAACAACAACCTCTATCTCAGGGTCATTAATTATAAGATCTATATCATGAACGATTTTATCCTGAATTGGATCTCCCGGAAAATCTCTTAAATCAAGTACACTCTTAACCTCAATAGTATCTCCTGCTCTCTTTGCAATTGAAGCACCATTGGTATTTAATACCTCAACCACTCCTGATCCTACTGTTCCATAACCTAACACTGCAATCTTTGCCATATCTGCCTCCGTTTTCTTTAATTGCTTATATATCAGATAGATGCATCACTGCTTAATATCTTAAGATATCTTACTCCTTTAAGTCTTTCTATCTGCTCTATCATTTCTGAAGAATCTCCTGTAGTTGGAAGAATATCCACGCTAAGCGTCAGCGAAGCAATTCCATTAACAGGAATTGTCTGATGAATAGTAAGAATATTCGCCTTGAATTCTGCAACCTTCTTCAATACCAGGGAAAGCAGCCCTGGTTCATCGTCCATAGACAATACAAATGTAATGGTTTTACCCTTTACATTCTCTCTAAACGGAAAAATATCATCCTTATACTTGTAATAAGAACTTCTGCTTATTCCAACTTTCTCCGTAGCATCTGCAACAGATATATTCTCATTCTCAATAATTCTGTTTGCCTCCGCTACTTTAAGCAGAACCTCGGGCAGAGCCTTTTGCTTAACAACATAATACTTAATATTATCTGCCATACTGCGTCTGTACCTTCCTAATGTCCGTTTTGTAAAGACAGTTGTTTTTCTCTGTCTTTCTACGATATACAACTGTCTATCGCACAAAGAATATTACCATATATGTATACACATTGCAAGCATATAATTATATTCTCCATGCGAGTAGCGCAGATGCCATAACTTAGTTATGGCATTGTCGCGGTGCTTCTCGAATATAATTAACAAAAGGACAGGCCATGCAAGCGTGCCTGTCCTTTCATTAAGTATATTTTCCGCGCTACTCGTATGAGTAGCGCAAATACTCGCGCAAAAAGAAACCCTCACACAACGGGAGAGGAATGTGAGGGTTTCATGCTTCTTACGAAGCTTTATAAAAACAATGCCGCAAATACATTGTTCTTACCGTATTAAATTATATCTATATTATGTAATCTGTTGTCTCTTTAATATTAATCCATGAAGATTGCTACCCAGTAAAGGTATCCTTCTGAATCTGCTGCAACACCTACACCAACTCTGCTATACTTAGTGCTTGTCATACATGCATAATGTGTTGCTGAATTATGCCAGCCAGTTACTATCTCAGCAGGGCTTGTCTGATATCTTCCCATAACCTCACCGAAATATCCAGCCTGTCCAAAATCTGAACATATTGAAGAAGCATTTCTTCCATCTGGTCTCTTGTGCTTGCCATTCTCTATAACAAAGTAATCATTAGCTGCATTCTCTGATGCTCTTACCTGAGACATATCTGTAAGAGTTGCATCATATGTAACTGCTGTTACACCAGCTGCTGCACGTTCTGCATTGATTCCTGCTATAACCTGTGTAACTCTTGCATCTGATGGAGTCTGTACAACAGGTGCTGGTGCTTCTGTTGCAACCTCTGTCTGCTCTGTTGCCTGAACTGCCTCTGTCTGTGGCTGAGTCTCTGCAATTGTGCTGCTCTGTTCTGTTACTGCCTCTGTGGCTTCTTCTGTTGTAATTTCAGTTGTTGCCTCTGTAGCAACTGTTGCTGTCTCTGTAACAGCTTCTGTCTCTTTCTCGGCAACTGTTTCCTTAACTACTGAATCTGTTGCATCATTAGCTGCTGCAACTACTGTCTTAGCACCATCATTGTCTGAATTAGATGTTCCTGCTGCTTTAACAGCGAAACCAGCACCAATACCAAATACAAGTACTGCTGCTGTTATTGTCATAATCTTAATCCACTTCTTAGAATTATTCTTTCTCATATCTGTTTCCTCCCGTTTAACAAAAAAAGCATCCGATAACCGGATGCTTGAATAATACGAATCATTTGCGTTGATTGTAATGCAACCGGCTATCATTCTGATAAAATCAGTTAAGACCCTTGGCTTTGCGTCACAGCCTTTCGACTGCTTTGCCAAATTATTAACTTGTCTCTTTATGTTTATATAATACCACTATCTGGCAATATGTAAATAGTACCTATGTACTATTTACATATTTTTGTTCAAAAAAGGGGGAATAACATATTTGTTATCACCCCATCTTACTTATTTTCTTTCTCTATCAAATACACTTGCAAGATATCTCATGCATTCCAGTTCATGTTGGCCTAACTGACCTTTCTGCATTCTCCATTTCCAGTTATTGCCCATGCTTGATGGAAGATTCATTCTTGCCCAGTTTCCAAGCTTGAGAATGTCCTGAACAGCAAATACTGTAAGAACAGCAACGCTTGAATACGCAGCCCTGAATACCTGGTCAACCATTCTTCCCTTATCTCTTGTATCAAGATAGTCATAAGCATATCCTAATTCCCAGTCGCCCCTGTCTTCAAAGAAACCAAGCAAAGTTTCGTTATCATGAGTTCCACCATAGCACACAAGATTTTGTGTATAATTATATGGAAGATGCGGATTCTTTCTATCTCCTCCAAATGCAAATTCAAGGACCTTCATTCCCGGATATCCATTTTCTTTAAGAATCTTTGCCACTTCAGGAACTTCAACACCTAAGTCTTCAGCAATAATCTTCTTATCACCGATAGATTCATTAATAACATCAAGCAGTTTCTGTCCCGGTCCCTGTCTGTACTCACCCTGTCTTGCATCAGGCATATCTGATGGAATTGTATAGTACTTCACAATTCCTATAAAATGGTCAATTCTTATGACGTCATACAGCTTTGCTGAGGCTGCCATTCTCTTTCTCCACCAGCTGAATCCATTTGCTTCCATTTTATCATAATCATAAAGAGGATTGCCCCATTTTTGTCCTGCATCAGAAAATGCATCTGGCGGTACACCTGCAACCTTTATCGGTGTTAAATTCTCATCCAGCTGGAATTCTCCCTGATTAGCCCATACATCTACGCTGTCATATCCCATATAAATAGGTATATCACCTATAATCTCTATACCATTACTATTAGCATATTGTTTAAGCGCATTCCACTGTCTGTAGAATTCAAACTGTATGAATTTCCAGTATCCTATATCATCCGAAAGCTGTTCTTCATATTGGCTCATCGCCTCTGGCTTTCTGAACTTTATGTCAGTTTCCCATTCACCCCATGAGACATTGTTAAAGTGAGACTTCAATGCCATAAACAGAGCATAATCCTCAAGCCAGTCTGCATTATCTTTAACAAAATTATCAAACTGCTTATAAAGAGGAAGTCCCTTGGCAAGCGTCTTCTTGCTTTCTGCACATGCATCCTTAAATCTGTCGTAAGCAATTCTTAATATATCAAATCTGTTATTATATATCTTCTCATAACTGACATATCTTTCGTCGCCAATATTTCCATCTCTGTAGGTTCCGAATCTTCCATTAACAGCGTCATCTTCAGAAACATTTACAGGCACAATTCCATCGCCCCAGTCTCTTGAAATAACCTCTGACTTTAACAAGAACCCCTCCTCAATAAGCATATCAAGATCAACAAAGTACGGATTGCCTGCAAATGCAGAATATGACTGATATGGGCTGTCACCATAAGTAGTTGGTCCTAACGGAAGTACCTGCCAGTACTTATGATTACACTCTTTAACAAATGTAACAAAATCATATGCATCCTTGCCAAATGTTCCTATGCCATATGGTGATGGCAATGAACTTACTGGCATAAGTATACCTGCATTTCTTTTAAATTTCGTTTCAGCCATTTGCAGTACCTCCATTATCATTACTCATTTCTTCCGTAAATTTCTTAACGCTCTCTGCTTCTGACTGTGTAAGTAATTTCTCTACATCAAGAAGAATAACTAATTCCCCATTAACATTGGCGACCCTGTCAAGATATGCTGTATCATCCGTTCTAGCCAGAGCCGGCATAGGAACAATACCATTTGCATCAATATCTCCAATCTCAAGTACATCATCAACTTCAAGTGCCAGCTTAACCACGCCAGGAATATTAACAATAATTGTACTGTCTTCGCCAATACTTCCAACAGCATCATCCGTGCCAAACTTTTTTCTTAAGCTGAAAGCAGGGATAACCTCCCCTCTCAAATTAACAATTCCACTGATATACTCCATTGCATTAGGAACTCTCACAATATTAATCTCCCGTTCTATCGACTGGACAAGATTAATATCTACTCCAAACTGTTGATTGCCTAATCTGAAAATCACCGGTTTAATATAATCCGCCATACTGATGTACCACCTTTCACTATCATTCAGTTTACTACCTTAATATCTGTTACTCTTCAGTTTTTCCCGTACTAATCCATGTTAAATATGCATTTATGAACGGATCAATGTTTCCATCCAGAACACTTCCTGCATTAGCAACTTCCTTATTAGTTCTGTTATCCTTAACCATTGTATATGGCTGAAGAACATAACTTCTTATCTGGCTTCCGAAATTAATATCCTTGACATCTCCTCTGATTCCAGATAGATTCTCTGCATTCTCAGCCTCCTTTAAAAGATAGAGCTTAGCCTTTAACATCTGCATAGCTTTATCTTTATTCTGGTGCTGAGATCTTTCATTCTGACACTGTACAACAATTCCTGTTGGAAGATGTGTAATTCTGATTGCAGATGATGTCTTGTTAATATGCTGTCCACCAGCTCCACTTGAACGATATGTATCAATTCTTAAATCATCATCATTAATCTCAATATCTATATCCTGATTAATATCAGGCATTACGTCACATGATACGAAAGAAGTCTGTCTCTTACCTGCCGCATTGAATGGAGATATTCTTACAAGTCTGTGAACACCATGTTCAGATTTCAGATGTCCATATGCATTCTCTCCTCTTATCTCTATAGTAACTGACTTAATTCCTGCTTCTTCTCCTTCAAGATAATCAAGTGTTTCAGTTGTATATCCGTGACTTTCCGCCCATCTTGTATACATTCTGAAAAGCATCTGGCACCAGTCACAGCTTTCTGTTCCACCTGCTCCAGCATGAAGTGTAAGAATCGCATCACATGCATCATGTTCACCAGAAAGCAATGTCTCAATTCTTAAACTTTCCATCTTATCTTCGAGATTCGTTATCTCTTCTTCTATCTCTGGAATAAGCGACTGGTCATTGGATTCTTCTGCCATCTCAATAAGTGTCTTAACATCATCAAGACCTGTTTCAAGCTCATTATATCTTTCAAATGCATCTTTTAACCCTTTAAGTTCTTTCATAGCATTTTGTGATTTATCCGGATTATCCCAAAAACCTGGCGCTTCCATATCTGCTTCCAGTTCTTCAATTCTTTTTTGCTTATTGTCAAGATCCAGTGATTTCTTAATCTGTGCCATAGGCTTATCATATCCTGAAATTCTGTATCTGAACTGGTCTAATTCTACCATATATCCTCCAAAACAACAGACGCGGACGCTGATATTCCAGACATTCCGCGTCCCAAAAGTCATATTATAAACTTATGCCTGTCTTCCACAACAGTTCTTATACTTCTTACCGCTTCCACAAGGGCATGGATCGTTAGGATATATCTTCTTCTCTGTTCTTCTTGCAGGACCCTTTACAGAAGGGCCTTCATCCTTATTAGTTCCAGTCACCTTGGCTACCTGTTCTCGTTCTATCTTCTGTTCAACCTGAATATGCATAAGAAGTCTTATTGTATCTTCCGCTATACCTGCTGTCATTTCATCAAACATGTCATAGCCCATCATCTTATACTGTACAACGGGATCTCTCTGACCAAGAGCCTGAAGTCCTATACCCTGTTTCAACTGATCCATATCATCGATATGATCCATCCACTTTCTGTCAATTACCTTAAGCAGGATTACTCTCTCAATTTCTCTGATCTGTTCTGACTCTGGGAATAACGCTTCCTTATCCTCATATAGTTTGACAGCCTTCTCTTTTAAATCATGTATTAATTCATTCTTATTCCTGATGTTTTCTCTATATACAACCTTTTCAATCGGAATTGTAGGAAGCAGAAGCTCATTAATTTCGTTATAATCCCATTCATTGGCATCTTTATCTTCACCAACACAACGGTTTACAACATTCTCTACATAATCTGTTATCATCTTCATAATAGAATTACGCATGCTTTCTCCATCAAGAACTCTTCTTCTTTCAGCATACATAATCTCTCTCTGCTCATTCATAACCTGATCATACTCAAGAAGATGGCTTCTGATACCAAAGTTATTAGTCTCAATCTTCTTCTGAGCTGTCTCTATAGCCTTGCTTAACATCTTATGCTCAATCTGCTCATCCTCAGATACCCCAAGACTGTTGAAAATATTCATAAGTCTTTCCTGTGCAAACAGTCTCATAAGATCATCTTCAAGAGAAATATAGAATCTTGATTCACCAGGATCTCCCTGTCGTCCAGAACGTCCACGAAGCTGGTTATCAATTCGACGGCTTTCGTGTCTTTCTGTACCAATAATCTTAAGACCTCCGGCAGCAACTGCCTCATCATCAAGCTTAATATCAGTTCCTCGACCAGCCATATTAGTAGCAATAGTAACTGCACCATGACGTCCTGCCTCTGATACTATCTGTGCCTCAAGTTCATGATACTTGGCATTAAGTACATTATGAGGTATTCCCTTCTTTCTTAACATTTCGCTAAGCAATTCAGAAGTTTCAATTGTTATTGTACCTACAAGAACAGGCTGACCTTTTTCATGTGATTCAATTACAGACTGGACAACTGCATTGAATTTGCCCTTCTTAGTCTTAAATACTGCATCATTATAATCAACTCTTATAACCGGCTTATTAGTTGGAACTTCAACAACATCCATGTTATATATTTCACGGAATTCTTTCTCCTCTGTAAGAGCTGTACCTGTCATACCAGCTTTCTTCTCAAACTTGTTAAAGAAATTCTGGAATGTAATAGTTGCAAGAGTCTTACTCTCTCTCTTAACCTTAACATGCTCCTTCGCTTCTATTGCCTGATGAAGACCATCTGAATAACGGCGGCCTGGCATAATACGTCCTGTAAATTCATCAACAATAAGTACTTCGTCATCCTTAACAACATAATCCTTATCTCTGAACATAAGATAATGTGCGCGGAGTGCAAGTGTAACATTATGCTGGATTTCAAGGTTTTCAGGATCAGCATAATTATCTATATGAAAGAACTTTTCAACCTTATGAATGCCCTGTTCAGTAAGGTTAACAACCTTGTCCTTTTCATTAACGATGAAGTCTCCATCTTCTTCAACTTCCTCGTTCATAATTGCCTGCATCTTAGTTCTCTCGCCCTTATATTCACCCTGCTGTAACTGTCTTGCAAGTATATCGCAAAGCTCATATAACTTAGTAGACTTTCCACTCTGGCCAGAAATGATAAGAGGTGTACGTGCTTCATCAATAAGAACTGAATCGACCTCATCGATAATACAGTACTTAAGTTTTCTTAATACAAGTTCATTCTTGTATATAGCCATGTTATCACGAAGATAATCGAAACCAAGTTCATTATTAGTTACATATGTAATATCACTTGCATATGCAGCCTGTCTTTCTTCTCTTGTTGAGTCATGTAATACAACGCCAACCTTGAGACCTAAGAATTCATGTATCATACCCATCTGCTCAGCATCACGCTTAGCAAGGTAATCATTAACAGTAACTACGATTACGCCCTCTTCTGTAAGTGCATTAAGATACGCAGGAAGTGTACACACAAGTGTCTTACCTTCACCAGTTTTCATCTCTGCAATTCTTCCCTGATGAAGAATAATACCTCCGATAAGCTGAACATGATAATGTTCCATGCCAAGAACTCTCTTACCAGCCTCTCTTACTGTAGCAAATGCTTCTGGAAGAATATCATCAAGAGTCTCTCCCTTAGCCAGTCTCTCCTTAAATTCTTTAGTCTTTGCTTTAAGTTCCTCATCGCTTAACTTGCCATAAGATTCTTTATAACTTTCAATCTTGTCAGCAATTGGATATATTCTTTTTAATTCATGTTCGCTATGTGTTCCAAATAATTTCTGAGCTAATCCCATTACTTTATACTTCTCCTTATAAAAGCCTATTTGTGTTGTAATTGTATCACTATTTACATATTCTATCAAGTAAAGTTAAACCATTAAAATTTTATTAATTAAAAACAATTATATACAGAAAATACCGCCTGATGGCATTACCCAACAGGCGGTATCTCTAGAAAGTGGTAAATATAATGAAAAAAATACTAAACAAATTAATCCAACTCTGGTTCAATTAAGCCATATGTGTTGCCTTTTCTCTTATAAACAACATTAACTTCCTCTGTCTCAGAATTGAAGAATACATAGAAGTTATGTCCAAGAAGTTCCATCTGAACACATGCTTCTTCAGGATCCATAGGCTTAATTCCGAATCTCTTGGTTCTGATAATCTTAACCTCGTCATCATCATAATCCTTCTCTACGAATTCCTGTGTAAATGCTGCTGCATTCTGCTGCTTGTCAACAATCTTATTCTTATACTTCTTTAACTGACGCTCGATAACTTCCTCAACAAGGTCAATTGAAACATACATATCGCTGCTTACCTGCTCGCTTCTTATGATGTTACCTTTAACCGGGATAGTTACCTCGATTTTCTGTCTTTCTTTCTCTACACTTAAAGTTACATTAACTTCTGTCTCTGGTGCAAAAAATCTGTCAAGCTTTCCAAGCTTCTCCTCTACTGCTGACTTTAATCCCTCTGTTATATCAATATTTCTTCCTGTAATTATAAATCTCATGATGTCCAACTCCTTTACGTGTTTTATAATCGTGGGCAGAGGTAAGAATCTGACTGTAATTCCTTTCCAACCTTCTCTTTATAAAATCTATCAGACATTCTTCCTTCTTCAATCACTGCATATGTCGAAAGAATATATACATATGCAGCTAACACGACCTAAGATACATTTCTGTATACTTATTTATGTAAGTATTATATCATCATATTTGTAAATTAACAAGTATGTCCTTAAATTATTTTATGCAATTATGTCAAGAGTCATATTAAAGTTTTTTTAATTTTTTGCAATAATTCACAAAACATTTATTCTTTTTTGCACACAGTAAATCATGATTAAATGTTTGT
>QRVH01000038.1 GCA_003458705.1 Eubacterium sp. AF22-9
AAATTATGAAAAAAAATTAAAAAAAATGTGAACGCGGAAAAGAGCATAAATACTGGGGTTTCACACAAAAGACAAAAAAAAATACAATATTTATTAAAATTAGTCTTGTTAAAATAGTACAAAAATGCTAATATATCAATGTCTAAAAAACGAAACGAGGTTATTTCCTCGAGAACCAAATTAAGGAGGGTTTTAAGGTTTATGAAAAAGACATTAAAGAAGTTTGCTGCTGTAGGCTTAACACTTACATCAGTAATGGGACTTGTTGCTTGTGGATCTAAGTCAACAACAGACAACAAGAAGGAGACAGTTGACTGGGCATCAGTAGAGAAGCCAGGATCATTCAAGGTAATGGTTGATGGTACTGTTGTTAAGGAAACAAACGGAGCTGCAGAGTTCTATGAATACTACAAGGAACTTACAGGACTTGATATCGAGTGGATTCGTCCAGAGCATTCAAGCTACACTGACTCAGTAAAGAACACATTCGCATCTGGCGATCTTCCAGATGTTGTTCTTCTTAGCTCAGATTACCTTGCTAACTTTGCTGCTAATGGTTATCTTTGGGATATGACAGATGCTTGGGAGCAGTCAGCTACTAAGAATTCTGGCAGACTTACAGAGATGGCAAACAGCGTTATGGCTGCTAATGAAGTTGCTGGTCCAGACGGAACAAAGGCACTTTATGGATTCTCTCCAACACGTGGTAACGGATGCTGTACATATATCAAGGTTTCTAGCTTAGAGGCTGCTGGATATAAGGCTGATGAAGTTGCTAACAAGACAATGACATATGATGAATACTATAAGTTACTTAAGGATATTCAGGCTGCTTCAGATAACAAGAACTTCGTTATCTCTACATCAGGTTTCGTAGCTGGTGGTAACTCAGGTAAGCCAGAAGCTCCATACACAAATTACCTTCCAGAATTCTATCAGGATGCACAGTTTACATTCTATCTTAAGGATGGCAAGTATGTTGATGGATTTGCTGAAGATTCAATGAAGAAGGCTATGGACAGACTTAAGACAGCTATTAGCGATGGCATCCTTGATAAGGCTTCACAGAACCAGTCTACATCAGATGCTCGTAAGAAGTGGCAGTCAGCAGACAAGTCTACAACATCTTCAGTATTTACATACTGGGCAGGTACATGGGCTCAGACACTTACTAACAACCTTCCAGATAAGTCAGATAGCCTTATCGCTATCAAGCCTATCAAGGAACTTGGCAAGTATACAGAGCGTCTTGCTCCAGCTTGGGCTATTACATACAAGGCATATGAAAATGGTAAGGCTGAAGGAATCTTCAAGTACTTCATTGATACAATGCTTGATGGCGGAGATATCCAGGTAGCTTGGGAATACGGTGCTAAGGGAACTCATTGGGATGATAAGGCAGAAGATGTTACATTAAAGGGTAAGGAAGATAAGGTTTCTTCATATAAGGAAGGCGAATTCCACTTCCTTCCAACTCCAGAGGATGCAACAAAGCTTATGTCTAAGAACCATGTTGATCCATCACTTGCTATTGCAGACTTTGGCGATAAGACTGATCCAGGTGCTAAGGCAGTCACTCAGATCGTTACAGATTGCTACAAGATGTTCAATGCTAACAGTGAAATCGCAGCAGTTCTTCCAGCTACAGAAGTTCTTAACAACAACATCGTAGATATCAATACTAAGAGACTTGAAGTTCTTTCTCAGGTAGTTCTTGGTGAGAAGACATATGACGAAGCTATGGCTGATTACAACAAGCAGGTTGGTGCTAAGATTACAGCCGTTATCGAGTCATTAAACGAGACAATTAAGTAATTTTAATAATTACAATTAAGATGCAATATGCATCACATATCAATATGGCGGCGCAGAGAAATCCGCGCCGCTTGTATTGAGAAAAAGATTTGCTTATGAAATTTATTTGGTAGGCATACGATAAATTATTAGGAAAGAAGGTAAAAAAATGCAGTGTCCATCTTGTAACACAGAGCTTCCTAAAAAAGCTAAAATATGCCCAAAGTGCGGTACAGCAGTAGGAAAGCCAAAGGGAAATATTAAACTGATGGCCATCATCGGACTTGTTGTAATGCTTATTGCCAGCCTTTTACCATTTGTTCAGTCAGGTGAAAAGCTTAAAGAAGGTGTATATCCTAAGGCATATGCTTTCAGCTACATGAATATCAGTATGCCAGTTATGTGGTATTTATTCATTGCATGTATCGTTGTTGGTATAATTCTTGTAGTCGCTAGAAAAGAAATCTTTTCTATTATTCCGACTGCAATTTCTGTTATTATAACAATTGTTTCTTTTGTCGCTTTTGATTACAACAGCGTAGAAGGAAAAGTAATGGGTGGTGGACTTAATTATGTTCCACACAACTTATTAGATTTACTTAGCAATGGTTACAATAATCATCCATACCATATTGGATGTGGAATTATTGTTCTCGTAATCGGTGTAGTTATTGCCATTGCAGGTTGCTTCATTGATGTTATGAAGCCATTCAAGAAAGATCTTCATGAAGCCATTCAAGAAAGATCTTCATGTTGATTCTAAGTATCTTTCAAATTCATTAAATCAGAGCCTTAGTAGTAAGATGTTTTACTATAGAGGTTTCTACCTTATGTTTTACCAGTACTTGTAATGATTCTTATATTCAATTACTGGCCAATGCTTGGTTGCCGTTATGCATTTTCATGCTACATCATTGGTAATCCTTATTATATAGGTCTTTACCATTTTGCAACTATGTTCACAAACGATATTTATTTCTGGCAGGCATTCAGAAATACATTAATTTTGTCAATTATTAAGTTATTCTTAAATACTGGCGCAGCCGTATTATTTCGCTTCTTTTGAACGAAATTACAAACATGATTTTCAAGAAGACAGTTCAGACAATTATCTATCTTCCTCACTTCATGTCATGGGTTGTTGTTGCTTCTGTATTTAAGATGATGCTGGCTCCATATGATACAGCACCAGTTAACTCAATTCTTATAAATATGGGATTGATTGATGTTCCGGTCGATTTCATGAATACTGCATCATACTGGCGTGGAACATTCTATGTTATGAATGTTTGGAAGGATACAGGTTGGGGAACTATCCTGTTCTTAGCTACATTGTCAGGTATCAGTCCAGACCTCTATGAGGCTGCTCAGATTGATGGTGCAAACAGATTTAAGAGACTGATATATATTACATTACCAGCTCTTGCTAATACTATCATTACAGTATTCATTCTTAACCTTGCTAAGGTTATGAACCTTTTTGAATCTGTATTCGTATTACAGTCACCTATTACATATAGTAAATCACAGGTTTTACAGACATATGTATATACTAAGACATTCGGTAGTGGTAACTCAGATTATGGTTATACAACTGCTGTAGGTTTATTTAAGTCTTTCGTTGGTATGATCTTAGTTCTCGGTTGTAACTGGGCAAGTAAGAAAGTACGTGGACGTGGAATAGTATAGGAGGGAATAATAGAATGAGTGATAATACAACATTAGTATATAAAAAGAAAAAGAAAAAATTCAAAATATTCCCAATTGTTAATGCAATATTTTTCATAATTGTTGCATGCGCAATTATGATTCCTATTTACAGAGTTATTATTAGTTCTATTGATGCACAGTCATCATACGGCTTTACATGGCTTCCAAAGCAGTTTTCTTGGGGCGGTTATTTAGCTGTTGTAACTAGATCAAACTTATACCATCCATTCTTTATATCTGTAATTACAACTGTCATCGGTACATTCGTTGGTCTTTTAGTAGTTACACTTGGTGGTTATGTATTAATTCAGTGGAATATGCCAGGAAGAAACTTCTTTGCATACATGCTTCTGTTTACAATGATCTTTGATGGTGGTATGATTCCTAAGTTCCTTGTAATTAAGCAGATAGGATTAATTAATACACTTTGGGCCGTTATTTTACCAATGGCTATAAATGTATATAACTTGGTACTTATGAGAAACTTCTTCGAAGGTATTCCTGAATCACTTTTCGAAGCAGCTCAGATTGATGGATGCTCTCCAATGGGTATCTTCTTCAAGATTGTACTTCCTCTTTCAAAGGCAGCTCTTGCATCAATTGGTTTGATGTTTGCAGTAAGCTTCTGGAATGATTATACAAACTTCAAGTTATATATTAACAAGAATAGTCTTTTCAACTTCCAGATTCAGTTAAGAAGTATGGTTATTGATAGTGATATTCCTAACGATGGTGCTGTTAACCCAGAGACAATCTCTAATGCAGCTACAATCGTTGCTATCCTTCCTTTCATGATCATCTACCCATTCTGCCAGAAGTATTTCGTACAGGGTGTTAATGTAGGTGCCGTTAAGGAGTAATATTAATATTTTGAATTTATTTAGGACGAGCCTTTCGAGGCTCGTCCTTTTTGCGCGAGTAGCGATGAGAATAGACAGCCAAATGCACCAGCTATGCTTGCATAGGCTGGTGTTTTTGACTGTCTATTCGAGGAGCACCGCGACAACGACAGAACGAAGTTCTGGAGTATGAGCTGCGAGCGCGAGTAGCGATGAGCGATAAAACTGTACTTTTATGTGCTATTACCAGTCAAATAGTAGAATAATACTGCTTAACATGATACAATAAAATAAATATTGGTTAGGAGGAAATAGGCTTGAGTAAGAGTTTTGAAATTAAGGGATACATTAATAATGTATTAAAAGAAATCGGACTTGAAGGAGCAGATGCATTTGATAAAGCACTTCTTCTTAATGCCTTGGGCAAACTTGAAGCAGCAGAGCATAGTGATGAATATAAGGGTATTATAGCAGGAGAATTAGAAAAGCTTATACATGATAATACTATTAGTATGGGTGAGAATGATCTTGTAAATTTCATGTATGGTAATGCATGTTATAGTGTTGGAAAGAATGAAACTGCTGTTAATATAGCAAAACAGACTGAGACACAGCCAAGAAATGAAGCAGGATATTTTACTGATAATTCAGGAATTAAGTGTTTATGCACAGCATTTAAGGCGTTAAGTTTTTATATGAATTATGAGACAAAGGATGGCGGAAAAGAGCATTATAATGACATAATCGCCCAGTATAATGCTTTATATAATGATTGTTTTGAAGATGTAAGCAAGGCAGCCCGCGAGGGTGATTCAAAGGCTGTGAAGGCACTTGCATTCTTTGCGGCAGGTGCAGTAGATACACTCGAAGTAATGGATCAGGCATTATATGAAATATTTGCAAGAATAAGAGATATATTTAAGCAGACAATTTCAGTACTTAATGAGACTGTTGATAGTGCTGATTCTGAGGCAATAAAGCTTATATATGCATATGCAGTATTGAAAGGATGCCGTATGAAGCTTATACAGACAGAAAAATATGCATCCAAGGCTGAGGAAATCTTTGAAAAAGCTACTGATAAGCATGTTGCGGATAAGAGCGGTGTGGCTGTATCAGCAGCATACATAACAGCTTACAGTGAGTATATAAGAAACAGGGATTATCAGGATTACGGACGCAGCAATGGAGGTGTATTATGGAGTTAAAGTTAGTTATCAAGACAGGAAGAAGTGCTGTAGTAGAATTTGATGACGGTGGAAAGTATTATTCTAAGGAAGAATACACACTCCTGATTAATGGAGAAGAATATGGCAAGACAGAAAAGGTTGTTACAACAATATATGGTCTTAAGCCAGATACAGAATATAAGATTACAGCGGTATATGCAGGAAAAGAATACGGACCTGTTGAATTTAAGACGGATTATGAATATGTAACACTTAATGTCAGAGAATTTGGTGCGTATGGTGATGGAGAGCATGATGATACTAATGCAATCCAGTGTGCAATAATGGCAGCACCTAAGAATTCAAGAGTGTTAGTTCCAGAGGGTGTTTACAAGATATCAAGCATTTTCTTAAAAGACGATTTAACTTTAGAACTTGCTAAAGGCGCAGTACTTTCTGCTTTCACAGAAAGAGAAAAGTTCCCTATATTACCGGGACAGATTGAAACATATGATGAGACAGATTATTACAATCTTGGTACATGGGAAGGCAATCCTCTTGATATGTTCTCTGCAATTGTGTGTGGCATTAATTGCTCTAATGTAACAATTACAGGTGAGGGTACAATTGATGGCTGTACAACACATGATAACTGGTGGAAGAATTGTAAAGTAAGAAATACTGCATGGAGACCAAGATTATTCTTCATAAACCATTGCAGTAATGTTACTATGCATGGAATTACTGTTCAGAATTCACCATCATGGACAATACATCCATATTTCAGTAATCACCTTAAATTTATTGACGTTAAGATTCTTAACCCTGCTAATTCACATAATACAGACGGACTGGATCCAGAAAGCTGCAAGGATGTTCTTGTGCTTGGAACATACATATCTGTTGGCGACGACTGTATAGCAATCAAGTCAGGAAAGATATATATGGCACAGAAAGAAAAGACTCCTACAGAAGATATGACAGTACGCCAGTGCTGTATGAGAGACGGACATGGTGCAGTAACAGTAGGAAGCGAGATTGCAGCCGGAGTTAAAGATGTTCATATCAGAGACTGTATGTTCATGAATACAGACAGAGGTTTAAGAGTTAAGACAAGAAGAGGCCGTGGTAAATTATCTGTACTTGATGATATTTCATTTGAGAATATTGATATGGATAATGTTATGACACCGTTTGTTGTTAACAGCTTCTATTTCTGTGATCCGGATGGAAAGACAGAATATGTTGGTTCTAGAAAGCCACTTCCTGTTGATGACAGAACACCTTCAATCAAGAGTCTTACATTTAAGGATATCAATGCGAAAAACTGCCATGTTGCAGGTGCATATATATTCGGTCTGCCAGAAAGTAAGGTGGAAAAGCTTACATTTGAGAATATCAACTTCAGCTATGCTAAAGATGCAAAGCCGGGTGTAGCTGCAATGATGCTTGGCTGTGATGAAGCAAGCAGACAGGGACTTATTGTAAGTAATGTAGAAAAACTTATATTAAAGAATGTCAATATTGAAGGCTGTGATGGAGAAGCAATTGTGGCAGATAATGTTGATAAGATTGAAAGAGATTAATATAAATATACAGAAATATGAGGAATAATCATGAATTTACATGCACCAAAGGGAATTGATGTTGAGAATTGGTTCATTGAGTGCTATAGGAAACATAAGGGGCATCCGTTAAAGATACTTATAGGGCTTTATAAGGGAAATTATAATAAGTTCTTTCTTGCGGTATTATTTTTCTTTATAAAGCATGCCCCTGTGTGGGTTCTGCCAATTGTAACGGCTAATATTATCAATGATATTACAAGCGGTTCGCCAGATACTATACAGAATATTATTATTCAGGCAATAATTATGGTTGCATTAGTTGCTCTTAATGTGCCAATGAATTATCTGTATACAAGATATAAATCATTAGCAACGAGATATGCAGAAACAGGACTTAGAAAAGCACTTGTAAGAAAATTACAACAGCTTTCAATTTCGTATCACAAAGAGACACAGTCAGGCAGACTGCAATCAAAGATAATGCGAGATGTGGAGGCGGTTGAGACACTATCAACACAGATGTTTTTAAGTATATTAAATATTGCACTTAATATTGGAGTTGCACTTTTTGTTACGGTATCAAAGAGTCTTATAGTATTCTTATTCTTTCTTCTTACTACACCTCTTGCGGCGGCAACTATGGTATTTTTCAGAAATATTATGAAGAAGAGAAATACCGAGTTCCGTAAAGAGATGGAAGAGACATCTGCAAGGGTTATGGAGATGGTTGAGCTTATTCCGGTTACAAGGGCACATGCACTTGAAGAGGAAGAGGTAACCAAGATGAGCGGACAGCTTTTTGCAGTTGCTGAGAAAGGCTATAAGCTTGATGTTATACAGGCATTATTTGGCTCGGTTGGATGGGCAATATTCCAGATTTTTCAGGTTGTGTGTCTGGGATTCACAGGATTTCTTGCTTTAAAGGGAAGTGTTGGTCCTGGAGATATTACACTTTACCAGAGTTATTTTGCAACAATAGTAAGCCAGGTATCATCACTTATGTCACTTATACCGGTAATTGCCAAGGGTGTTGAGTCGGTTAATTCTATTGGAGAAGTACTTCTTGAAGAAGATATTGAATGTAATGACGGAAAAGAAGCACTTGATAGTGTAGAAGGTGAGTTTGATTTTAAAAATGTCAGATTTGCCTATAATAATACAGATAAACCGGTACTTCATGAACTTAATCTTCATGTTGATAAGGGACAGACGATTGCACTTGTGGGAGAATCAGGAGCCGGTAAATCTACAATTCTTAACCTTGTTATAGGCTTTAATTTTGCCACAGACGGAGTTGTTACAATTGATGGACATGATATCAGAGATATTGATCTTAGAAGTTATAGAAAGCATCTGGCGGTTGTACCGCAGACATCAATATTATTCTCAGGTACTATAAGAGATAATATAACATATGGAATAGATGATGTTGATGAAGATACACTTAACAAAGTTGTTGACGCAGCTAATTTAAGAGATCTTATAGATTCACTTCCGGATGGATTAGACACAGTTGTCGGAGAACATGGAGGAAAGCTTTCAGGAGGCCAGAGACAGCGTGTATCAATCGCAAGGGCACTTATGAGAAATCCTAAGGTAATAGTTCTTGATGAGGCAACATCGGCATTAGACAGTATATCCGAGAAGCTTATTCAGGAGGCACTTAATAATCTTACTAAAGACAGGACAACATTTATAGTTGCACACAGATTATCAACTATAAAGGGTGCAGACAGAATAGCAGTAATAGCGGATGGCCATTGTGTTGAATATGGAACATATGATGAGCTTATGGAACTTAAAGGCGAGTTCTATCAGATGAAATCAATACAGAGTTAAAAATAAAAGGAGGCGGGAATATAACCCGTCTCCTTATTTAGATGCCTGCCGGCTTTAATTACTTATTCTCAGAAAACCAGATTCTAAGTGTAGAGATAAGCTTTTCCTTAGAATCAACATCTAACTTCTGTACAATCTGCATGATTTCATTGTCAAGAGCTGTATTCTGGTATGACTTGTCAACGCTTCCTGCAAGATAATCAAGAGAAACTCCTGTAAGCTCTGCATAATATGAAAGCATTCTTAATGTCATAAGGTTACGGCCATTCTCAACATTACTTATGTAACCAGGTGTAACCTCTAATGCCTTAGCAACATCTTCCTGTGTAAGACCGTGTGCAATTCTTAACTTCTTAACTTTAGCTCCTAAATCGCTATCCATAATTCAAACCTCCTAAAAATAATTACTTTTTGTTTGCTCTGTAACGAGCTGTGTGATCAAGAATCTTCTTACGGATTCTAAGACTCTTAGGTGTTACTTCAAGTAATTCGTCTGTGTCAATATAATCCAATGCCTGCTCCAAGCTAAGAATCTTAGGCGGAACAAGACGGAGGGCCTCATCAGCACTTGAAGAACGAGTGTTGGTAAGATGCTTTGTCTTGCATACATTAACCTCAATATCCTCAGTACGAGGATTCTCGCCAACGATCATTCCGGCATATACTTTCTCACCTGGTCCAATGAAAAGAGTACCTCTTTCCTGCGCATTGAAAAGACCATAAGTGATAGCATCACCGCTTTCGTAAGCGATAAGAGAACCATTCTTTCTGTAAGAAATGTCTCCTTTGTATTCTTCATATCCTTCAAAAGAAGAATTGATAATACCGTTACCCTTAGTATCAGTAAGGAATTCGCCTCTGTATCCGATAAGACCTCTTGAAGGAATAGAGAACTGAAGTCTTGTGTATCCGCCGTTAATTGGTGACATACCAAGGAGTTCGCCTTTTCTCTGGCTTAACTTCTGGATAACAGATCCTGTGCAGTCATCTGGAACATCGATATAAGCAAGTTCCATAGGCTCAAGCTTCTTACCTCTCTCATCTGTGTGGTAGAGTACCTCGGCTTTACTTACTGCAAATTCATAACCTTCTCTTCTCATATTCTCAATAAGAACTGAAAGATGAAGCTCACCACGTCCTGAAACCTTAAATGAGTTCTCAACGCCAGGTGTTTCCTCAACTCTTAAACTAACATCTGTATTAAGTTCCTTGAAAAGTCTGTCTCTTAAATGTCTTGAAGTAACGAATTTACCTTCTTTACCTGCAAGAGGACTGTCATTAACCATGAAGTCCATAGAAAGAGTAGGCTCTGAAATCTTCTGGAAAGGAATGGCAACAGGGTTGTTAAGTGAACAGATTGTATCACCGATATGAATATCAGCAATACCTGATACAGCAACAATTTCACCGATTCCTGCTTCATTAACTTCTACCTTATTAAGTCCGTTAAATGTATAAAGCTTAGTAATTCTTACACGCTTCTTAACGCTTGGATCATGGTGGTTAACAATCATAACCTCCTGATTAACCTTAAGGCTTCCATTATCAATCTTACCTACACCAATTCTACCAACGAATCGTTGTAGTCAATAGTAGAGATAAGCATCTGTGTATCTGCATCAGGGTCACCCTCTGGTGCAGGAATGTTATTGACGATACAGTCAAAGAGTGGCTGCATGTCTTTCTTTTCATCATTAAGGTCAGCCATAGCATAGCCTGACTTAGCTGAAGCAAAGATGAATGGACAATCAAGTTGATCTTCATTAGCATCAAGGTCAATGAAAAGCTCTAAGATCTCATCGATAACTTCTTCTGGTCTTGCTTCTGGTCTGTCTATCTTGTTAATACATACTATAACAGAAAGATTCATATCAAGGGCTTTCTGTAATACGAACTTAGTCTGAGGCATAACACCTTCGAATGCGTCAACAACAAGAATAACGCCGTTAACCATTTTAAGTACTCGTTCAACCTCACCGCCAAAATCGGCATGGCCAGGAGTATCAATAATGTTAATCTTAGTATCCTTATATGTGATAGCTGTATTCTTAGAAAGAATAGTGATTCCTCTTTCTCTTTCGATATCATTGGAATCCATAACTCGTTCAGCAACTTCCTGATTAGCTCTGAAAGTTCCGCTCTGCTTCAACAGCTCATCAACAAGGGTTGTCTTACCATGATCAACGTGGGCAATAATTGCAATATTACGAATATCATCACGCTTTGTTTTCATTAATAATGTCCTTCCTGAATTAAACTCAAAATATCTTCTATGATTAGCAACTTTTATATTCTATCACAATATTCTTAAAAAACAATACTAAATATATAAAAATTTTTTCATTTTTTGAACACAGATTATTCAAAAAGTTTTTGTAATATTTGCGAAAACGACAACATATACATATTAGAGAAAACAAAGCACATGCCACAACACATTAATAATAAGGTGGCAAAGAAGGGAGAAATACAGAATGCTTGATAAAGTAATTGAAAACAACAGAGTGTGTATCATTGGAGAGATTGTCTCAGAGTTCACTTTCAGCCATGAGGTCTTTGGAGAGGGCTTCTATATTGCTAATGTATCAGTGAACAGATTAAGTGATATGGTGGATGTCATACCACTTATGATATCTGAAAGACTTATTGATGTTACTAAGGATTATAGAGGAATGAAGATTGAGGTTGCAGGACAGTTCCGTTCATATAACAGACATGAAGGAACTAAGAATAAGCTTGTTCTCTCAATATTTGTAAGAGAATTAAGATTTTTAGAAGATGACGAGATGCCTGAAGAGCAGTCAAAGTCTAACCAGATATTCCTTGACGGATATGTATGCAAGCCTCCTATTTATAGAAAAACTCCATTAGGAAGAGAAATTGCAGATATCTTAGTGGCTGTAAACAGACCATATGGCAAGTCGGATTACATACCATGTATAGCATGGGGAAGAAATGCAAGATTTGCAGGAGGTCTTGAAGTAGGTGCACATCTTCAGGTTAGCGGACGTGTACAGAGCAGAGAGTACACTAAGAAAATAGGAGAAGAAGAGGTTGAGAGAAGAGTTGCTTATGAGGTATCAGTAAGCAAGATTGACCTTGTTGAAGATGAGGAATAATTAAGACAACATTTATGTTCTTTAGTTTAAGGATATATATTGACATAACATTATCAGAGTGATATAGTCACATTAACTGTAAGGGTTTCCCCTGCAGCAGGTAGAGGTCGCACGATTCAAGAGTAATTATCCTGATGTCCCGGAAGACATATGAAGGATAGTAAAAGGGGAAAGTGCCGAAGAGGATTGTTTCCGGAGCAGTCTTACTGGGCGTAGGATTAATAGTTTTACGACTGTCATCGAATAGATGGAGAGCTACTTAAAGGACTATTACTATGATTTCTTTAAGAGCCAGTCTGTTTGAGCAGATTGGCTCTTCTATGTTGTTGAGCTACCCACATAGGTAGCGATGAGAATAGACAGGAATCATGTACATAATAATAGCTGTTAACAGCGGAAAGAAGGATGGTATGTCAGTATTTACCGGAGCCGGTGTAGCGATTATTACACCAATGAAAGCTAATGGAGAAGTTAATTATGATAAGCTTGGAGAATTCCTTGATTACCAGATTAATAACTCAACAGATGCAATTATTATCTGTGGAACAACAGGAGAGGCATCAACACTTACACATGAGGAGCATGTAGAAACAATCAGATTTGCTGCTGATTATGTAAAGAAAAGAGTTCCTGTTATTGCGGGAACAGGTTCTAACTGCACAGAAACAGCTGTATGGCTTTCACAGGAAGCACAGAAGGCAGGAGTTGATGGATGTCTTGTAGTTACACCATATTATAATAAAGCAACACAGAAGGGCCTTATCCAGCACTATACAGCAGTTGCGAAGTCAGTAGACCTTCCTATCATTATGTATAATGTTCCTGGAAGAACAGGCTGCAATATCCAGCCAGAGACAGCAGCCAAGCTTGCTAAGGATGTTGACAATATCGTTGCTATCAAAGCTGCAACAGGTAATCTTGCACAGGAGAGCAAGACAATGGCATTAGCTGAGGGAAGACTTGATATGTACTCAGGTGAAGACGGACTTATTGTTCCTCTTATGTCAATTGGAGCAAAGGGTGTAATTTCAGTATTATCTAATGTTGCTCCTAAGCAGACACATGATATCTGCGCTACATTTGCAGCAGGAGATGTTGCTAAGGCTGCACAGTTACAGTTTAAGGCATTAGAACTTGTAGATGCATTATTCTGCGAGGTTAATCCAATTCCTGTTAAGCATGCACTTAACCTTATGGGATGGGATATGGGACCACTCAGAAGCCCATTATGCGAGATGGAAGAGGCTAACCTTGAGAGATTAAAGAAAGCAATGGTTAACTACGGAATACTTTAATTGACAGGAGAATGAACATGACAAGAATAATTATGCATGGCTGTAACGGCCATATGGGACAGGTCATTACAGGAATAGTTGCTAATGATGCTAATGCACAGATAGTAGCAGGAATTGACCTTCGCGATGACGGACATAACTCATATCCGGTATTTGCTTCATTAGAAGAATGTAATGTTGAAGCAGATGTTATTATTGATTTCGCATCAGCTAAGGCAGAGGATACACTTGTTGACTATATTAAGAAAACTAAGATTCCGGCTGTAATATGTACAACAGGATTAAGTGATGAGCAGATTGCATCAATCAATGAAGCATCAAAGAGTGTTGCAATATTACGTTCAGCTAATATGTCACTTGGAATCAATACATTATTCAAGCTTTTACAGGATGCTGCCAAAGTGTTTGCGTCTGCAGGCTTTGATATTGAAATAGTTGAAAAGCACCACAACCAGAAGCTTGATGCGCCAAGTGGAACAGCTCTTGCACTTGCAGATTCAATGAAGGAAGTGCTTGATGATGATTATTTCTACAGATATGACAGAAGCCAGTTAAGACAGAAGCGTGATCCTAAGGAAATCGGAATCAGTGCTGTAAGAGGTGGAACTATTGTTGGAGAGCATGAAGTAATCTTTGCTGGAGAAGACGAGGTTATAGAATTCAAGCATACCGCACATTCTAAGGCTGTATTTGCAAAGGGTGCAGTTGAGGCTGCCAAGTTCCTTGCAGGAAGCCGGCTGGAATGTACGATATGAGAGATGTTATTGCAGCTAAGAACTAGTTGTCAGAACAGTTAATATAATGATATTCAATGCGGCTTGCTTCGGTGAAGCCGCATTTTTTATATAATGCCACAGCTGCCTTGTTATTGCTCGTTACATTAAGTACGAGTGGAAGTGAGGCAATGTTGAAGTAGTCTTTAAGAAAATGCTTCATAAGGCATGTGCCTATGCCTTTCCCGCGAAGCTTTTCATCAACGAATACGCCGTATACATTGACAAATGTGTTCTGCGTATCAAGATAAAGAAGCGCCACAGGTTCTTCATATTCCGGCAGATACATAAGATAATCCTCACCCTCAAGATAATATTCGGCATTGTCAGGCTCTGCAGCCTGTATTGATTCTAAGTTAAAATGTGCTTTATCAAGCTGGTACAGATATTCGTAGAAACATATATCACCACATAAAGAGCTGTTAAGCAGTTCTCCGCTTATAGGCACAATAAGCTCTAAATTGCCAGCAGAGCTGTTTTTAAGCTTTCTGCAACAGATTGATAACATATTGCGAAAATGTCCTCTATGGCGAAAATCAGGAGCTATAAGACCTGAAACTTCAACATATCCGCATTCATCATTGATAAGCAGTCCAATAAAGCCATACATTACAGGTGAATCTGCATCTTCATCAACAAGCGCACACTGGATAAAGCTGTCGTTATGGGAATCACAGTAATAAGGCTCGTAGCCGTCACATTTGTTAATAAGTTCTTCAAGAGCATTCATTAAAATGCTGTCCAGATAGTCAATCTCAATATATTTCATAGTGGTTCTCCAATAAAAGTTTATAAAAATATTACTTTGAAATAAGAAACATTTGTTTACAAAAGTGTCAAAATGCCTTACTATATAAAGGTATATACGGAAGTATAACAAAAAATATGATTTACCAGCAATAGGTTATTGGGAGGATTTACATGGGTAAAGTTGCCATACTTACAGACAGTAACAGTGGAATTACACAGGCTCAGTCTAAGGAGCTTGGAGTTAAAGTTATACCAATGCCGTTCTTTATAGATGGAGAACAGTATTTTGAAGATATTAATCTTACACAGGAAGAGTTTTACGAGAAGTTAAAGCAGGATGCTGATATATCTACTTCACAGCCTTCTATTGGTGAGATGCAGGACGCATTTGATGAGCTTCTTAAGGAATATGATGAGCTTGTATATATTCCTATGTCAAGCGGGCTCAGCGGAACATGTCAGACAGCGGCTATGGTTGCTGATGATTATGATGGAAAGGTTCAGGTTGTAAATAACCAGAGAATTTCTGTAACCATGAGACAATCTGTTCTTGATGCGAAGGAGCTTGCTAAGAGAGGTAAGTCTGCGGCAGAGATTAAGGAGATTCTTGAGAAGCATAAGATGGAATCAAGCATATATATTACACTTGATACTCTTAAGTACTTAAAGAAGGGCGGAAGAATAACTCCTGCGGCAGCTGCTATTGGAACTATGTTAAAGCTTAATCCTGTGCTTCAGATTCAGGGTGAGAAGTTAGATGCATTTGCCAAGGCAAGAGGTAAGGCTTCTGCGAAGAAGATTATGCTTAAGGCAATGCAGGATGATTTAGATACAAGATTTGCAGAGTTTGCAAAGGATGGAAAGATGCATATGGAGGTTGCTTATTCAGGTAACCCTGAGGAGGCAGAGGAATGGGCTGCGTTAGTTAAAGAGACTTTCCCACAGTTTGATTTCCATATGGATCCGCTTTCACTTTCAGTTGCCTGCCACATAGGACATGGTGCACTTGCGATAGCGACATCTGCTTATCTGCCAGAACTTGATTAATACGAATGATAAGCCTGTGACAGCGCATGAGTTGTTGCAGGCTTTTGTTTATAAGTGCGGATATTACCGCAGGTTAATATGAATGGAGGATTGTTATGCCAGCAAGAAGTGAGATTGATGATAAGTTTAAATGGGCTGTGAGTGATTTATACAGCTCTGATGAAGCATGGGAGAAGGATTATAACAGTATACTTGAACTGACTGACCAGCCAAGTGAGCTTAAGGGCAGGATGGGCGAGTCTGCCGGCATGCTTTACAAGGCGCTTAAGGAGTATGAACAGGTAGAATACATTACTGAAAGAGTGTATGTGTATGCATTTATGAAATATTATGAGGATACAGGCAATTCAAAGTATCAGGAAATATCTGGGAAAGCCCAGATGGCTGCGATGAAGGTGTCAGAGAAATATGCATTTTTAGAGCCTGAGCTTATATCAATAGATACAGAGGTGCTTGATAAATATATCAGCGAGGATGAAAGGCTGGGAATGTATAAGCATTTTATTGATGACTGCCTCGCAGGGAAAGAGCATACGCTTTCTGAAAAGGAGGAAGCACTGCTTGCAAAGGCATCACAGATGTCAACTGTGCCTGATGAGGTGTTCTCTAAGTTTAACAATGCTGATGTTAAGTTCGGAAAGGTGAAAAGAGAGAACGGACAGGAAGATGAGCTGACTAACGGCAATTTTGCTACATTTATGGAAAGTCAGGACAGAGCTGTAAGAAAGGCGGCATTTGAGGCGCTGTATAAGCAGTATGGGGCGTATATCAACACAATTGCGGCAGCGTTTTATGGCAATGTCAAGCAGGCAATGTTCTATGCAGACGCAAGGGGTTACAAGTCAACACTGAACATGTATCTTGATGGTTCATTTATTCCAGAAAATGTATATAAGAATCTTATTAAGACTGTCAATGACAATCTTGACAAAATGTACTGCTATGTTGATATAAGAAAGAAGGCACTTGGTGTTGACGAGCTGCATTTTTATGATATATATGCACCGATGGTAGAGGATATTGACTGGAAGATAAGCTATGATGAGGCTAAGGACATTGTTGTGAAGGCACTTGCACCAATGGGTGAGGAATATGTTTCACATATTAAAGAAGGCTTCAATAATGGCTGGGTAGATGTGTATGAGAATACCGGAAAGCGTTCAGGAGCATTTTCATGGGGCGCTTATGGCACACACCCATATGTATTTCTTAATTACTCAGATACACTGAATGATGTTTTTACGGTTATTCATGAGATGGGACATGCAATGCACACTTATTATTCTAATGCAAACCAGCCTTATATTTATGCAGGATATAAGATCTTTGTTGCGGAGGTTGCGTCAACCTGTAATGAAGCGATTCTTATGCAGTATATGTTAAAGAATACTGATGATGAGAAGAAGAAAAGATATCTGCTCAATCATTTCTTTGAGCAGTTTAAGGGAACTCTTTACAGACAGACTATGTTTGCAGAGTTTGAGATGGAAGCGCATGCAAAGGCTGAACAGGGTGAGGTTTTATCAGCAGAGAGCCTTTGCGCGATGTACAAGAAACTGAATGAGAAGTATTTCGGCCCGGATATGGTTATTGATGATGAGATAGCACTTGAGTGGGCAAGGATACCACATTTTTACACACCATTCTATGTATACCAGTATGCAACAGGCTATTCCGCTGCAATTGCAATATCAACCAAGATACTTGCAGGTGATGAGCAGGTTATAGCAGGTTACAGAAAGTTCTTGTCAGGCGGCTCTTCAATGCACCCTATTGAGCTTCTTAAGCTGTGCGGAATAGATATGACAAGACCGGATGTTGTGCAGGAAGCACTGGATGTGTTTGGCAATCTTCTTAAACAGTGGTAGAAAAAGAGGGTACTGTACAAAAAATACAGTATCCTTTTTTATTATGTCACATTTGCGTTTTAAATTCGTTATTATTATTGTGATTAAATGATGCATCATAATTACAAATATTATTAAGAGAGGCTGATTTATGAAGAATATTAAAAAAATCGAACAGTTATATACTATTTATGAACAGCCTATGTACAGAATTGCGTATGCTATTCTGAAAAATGAGTGGCAGGCGGAGGATGCGGTATCGGATTCTTTCGAAAAGATTATTGTGAATATCAGTAAAATAGGTAATCCCAGATCGGAGAAGACCAAAAGATATGTTATTTCCATAATAAAAAATGCAGCGATAGACCAGTATCGGAAAAATAGTAAAGAAAATCAGAGAGTTATTGCATTTGATGAAAGATTTCAGAATACGGATTCGGACTATGAATCGGATGTAATAGTACAGGAGAGTTTATCTTTTGAAAAACAAGTAAATAATGGAAGCGAATTGTTATCTGAGGTAAAAGAAATTATAAACAGCGATTTTACACAGGAGGAGCAGAAATTATTTGATTTAAGATTTATTCAGGAGAAAAACTATAAGGAAATAGCTTCAGATTATGATATTACTGAATCCGCAGCAAGAAAGCGAACAGAGCGTTTAAGGAAAAAGATTAAGGAGGTCTGTTATGGGCATTGTTGATAATGATGAATTTGAAAAAATAGTTGAAGATGCATTTGAAAGCAATGACAGAGTACACATTTTTTCGGAAAAATATAGCAGCCGCAAGGAGAAATTACTCAGGGGGTGCAATATGAAAAGAAATATTAAAGATGTGTGGAAAAAAGCATTGATTTATGCAGCATGTGGTGTTGGTGTTATTGGCGCGGCAGGGGGAACAGCATACGCCATCAATAATCCGAGTGCAAATGTAGTCTCAATGTATAACAGTAATTATTCACATGCAGAAGAGGGATATACTGAGACATACGAAAAGGAAGGAAATACTTATCAGGCAGATATTCCAAGAACTGATGTATATGAATATGACGGTGTTGTTGCTGCTAAATATCTGAATGACCATGTTTATGATGAGCCGGTTGTATTAGAGGCTAATGGTTACACATTTACATTGCTTAGTTTAATAAAGGATTCAGGCAGTGCAATTGCATATTATAAGATTGAGAATCCGGATGGTGTGGATATTTTTGCACTGCATGACAGCAATCTTGTAGTAGGAAAAGGCTATCGTGTTGATGTGTATAAGTCGTCTATCTACTGGTACATTATGGGAACAACAGGTAAAAAATATATGGACACAGAAAAAAGTACAGATACCTGTGTTTATATGACAGAATATATGCCGCTTGATGGTACAGAACCATATACAATAGAACTTGACGCTTACAAAGGTCCTATGGAAAGTAACAGACCAAGTAAGGTGAGCAATGTTAAAGAAATAAATGGTGTGACTGAGATTGCCAGCGTAGAAGGAGTAAAGGACGGGGAGGCATATGTAAGAATGTCACCAATTTCAATCTCAACATATACAGAAAAGGTAACAAATGGTTCAACAGATCCATATAGCATTAAATCATTAAGCGTAATATACAAAGATGGAAGCATATATGAAGTTTCCAAAAGAGAGGTTGTGGAGAACAATTTCTATGCTTGTGGAATGGGCAGTGAGACATGCTTTATACTAAACAGGATAGTAGATATTGAAAATGTTGAAAGCATTGAAATTAATGGTGAGTATTATACTGTACAGAACTAAAAGTGGTTTTAAAATGTGATGGTTAAAGGAATTCTGGAAGATAAGAGTAATTGTCTTCCAGAATTTTTTTATGATATAAATGTAACTATTACCGAAAAAATCCGTCTCTAATTATGAAAGGGTTAACACTTTAAAAAAACATGGAGTATTTACAGTAATGGATGATAATCAGATAATTAATTTATTTTTTCAAAGAGATGAAGATGCCGTCAGAGTAATTGATGAAAAATATGGTGGTAGGTTAAATGCACTGGCAGCTAATATTCTGCAATCAAGGGAAGATGGGCTGGAATGTGTCAATGACGCATATATGAAGGCATGGAATGCTATACCGCCCGCAAGACCAGAGTATTTATTTGCATTTCTGGCAACAACTGTAAGAAATATTGCAATTGATATGATCAGGAAAAACAATGCGGATAAGAGACAGGGAAAGGTAACTGAACTGACAAAAGAACTGGAAGAATGCATAGGCGATGGTGGATTGCAGTCGAATCTGGACAAAGAAGATATAGTTTATATCTATGAAAAAAATAGAGGCTATGGATTTATATGAAGGTTTTAACGGAATTAATCCGAAAATGATTGAAGAGGCAGAAAAATATAAAAAAGTTGCTGGTGTGGATGTCAGATATAAAAAGAACAATAACATAAAGAAGATAATGGCAGCAGGTCTTGTGGCAGCAGCGGCTGTTGTTGCTGTATTCGGCGTGAGAGGATTGAATCCTTCTGGAACAGGAAGCAGCAATCAAAGTGGCAATCAGCTTGCATCACAGCAGACGGAATTTAAAATCGCTCATGTAATGAATGTGTATGCGGCTGGCATAGACGATACTTCAGAATGTATTTTTTCTAATGGGGAGAAAATTGCTGATATATCCGGAGTTGTGACTGGAATTTCAAGTCAGGTTGGAGATTCATCTGTGATGGGGCAGATTATGGCAGGTATAAATGTGACAGGTGATGATATTTCAAAGATTAATTACACTATAATGGGTGATGAATCGGATGTGAAATATAATCTGGCGAGAATGAAAGAGGTTGACAAGGACAGTCCTGAATATAAGACATCTTCTGATAAATTCAGAAAACAGACGGAGAACGGCTATGCTTATTACATTATTGAAGATATCGGGGGAGAGTATGAGGAGAGTGGCAGCAGTCAGAATGAAGGCATACAGATTGTGAAATTCTTAAAGGAATTGGAAAAAGAATCTTTATATCAGGATAGTCAGGTATACAATGAGATGGTTAAGAATATGTATGAAGGGCTTACTTTAAGCGTGACCGTGACATATGGAGACGGAATAACAGAAACTGTTGATGTGGGATTCAGGTCTGTTGATAACGGCGATGGTTCAGGGGAAGTTTCAGACAGAATAGCTGTTTATGTGAAATGACAGATGATAGTAAAAGACATGGTACCAGGTGGTGCCATGTCTTTGGGGTTATTATACATATAGAAATTCCTTCCAATTCTGAGGAAATCCCATGGTTTTTATATCGACGCTTTCGTATTTATCAAATAGCATTTGGATATTATCTACAAATAAGTTCCAATGCCTGTCATCTTTTAATAAGTGCTTTATGCATAATAAAACACCAAAGATACGATTATTACCAATACCCGCTTCGGAATATTCTTTATACAGCATGGGAGTTTTAGAAAAGTTTAGCATTTATACAGCATGGGAGTTTTAGAAAAGTTTAGCATTATATAAATGTCCATAATGAG
>QRVH01000039.1 GCA_003458705.1 Eubacterium sp. AF22-9
GCAAGAGATGTAAGAGATGTAAGAAACTATCTCGAAAAAGCCATATCCAATCAGGCAACAAGGATAGTCGGACTTAAGGATGTGGATAAGAATATACAATGACAGGTGCTGGAAACAATGTAGGAAGACCTACATATTTTGGAAGCAAGGATAGTGGTTATAAAGTTGAATATAATTATACAAGTGAGTTGATGATTGATGATGTTGATGGACTTACAGAAACAATTGATGGAAAGAAATATTTGAAAATTATTTCTGGCGGATGGACTTACAGAAACAATTGATGGAAAGAAATATTTGAAAATTATTTCTGGCGGAGACATTAAGATAAAGAAATTATTTGAAAATTATTTCTGGCGGAGACATTAAGATAAAGAAATTGGAGATAACAGAATATAATCCTGTAACTACAGTTTCAGTATCAGGAAAAGCTGGAAAAGGTGTTGATAAGGTGGTATATAAGAATCAGGAAACTGGTGTGTTATATACAGCAGATGTAGATTCTGATGGGAATTATTCGGTTAATTTAAAGAGGGTAAAAGGAAATACTAAGTATTCTATTGCTGTTGTCAGTGATGATTATATGGTAGACCCTAATAAAAATATTTTGAATCTTATAGGTAATGATGAAACATTTACAAATGATATTACTCTGATTGAGGCGAAGAAAGCCAGATTAACAGGAAAGATAACTGGTATTGATTCTGCTTTGTTAAAGGGTGAATTAAAAGCTACATTAGTACCAGAGGATTCGGCGTTCCCGTCAGTAAATGTAACATTAACAGCAGATAAAGATGGTTCATATTCTTTTAATGATGTTGCTGCATTGGCAGGATATAAGTATTCATTAGTATTAGAAAATGCCGATGATTATGAAGTAACTGATGTCATTGAATATGCAGAAGGAACATATGATTCAGTTAGTATAACAGCTACAAAGAAGGCAACACAGACAGTAAGTGGAAAATTTGTTACATCAGACGATGGTAAATCAGACATTACTGAAATAATATTTACTAATATGGATACTCCTGATTACAAGTATACATTTACTGTTGATGGTGGAACATACACTGCAAAATTAAGAGCAGGTGAGTATATAACAACAGTAAAGAGTACAAGTGGTAAATATTCAGCATATGATCATGTAAGTGTTTCAGATAGCGAAGCTGCAAATGATGTATATTTACAGGGACCAGTAGATAATTCAGAGGTTGCATATCAGTCACAGGTAAAGGTTGGTATTGGACAGCAGTTTGAAACTATTGCTAAGGCTGTTTCTTATGTGTCAAGAATGACAAGAACAGAAAATCAGAGGGTTACAATTGTGCTTGCTGATGCAATGTATAGAGAGCAGATAATAATTGATACACCTAATGTTACAATTACAAGTGACAGAAAAGACGGTTCAACTATTTCATGGTATTATGGTGTTGGCTATTCATATTACAGTGCAAAACTTTCTGATGATAAGAAGAGTGCATATTATGATGAGGCATATGCAGTTGATAAGTATTATAAGCAGATGATATCACAGAATCCAGGACACTGGGGTGCAACAGTTAATCTTTTTTCTGGTGCAAAAGGATTTAAAGCTGAAGGAATTACATTTGAAAATTCATTTAACAGATACATGACTACAGATGAAGTCGCAGATGGTGTTGGAAAAGGACAGATGCAGTCATCAGCAGACAGATCAAATCCTAATATTGATGTTAAAGCACGTGATTCGAAAGAGAGATCTTGTGTTCTTTATATTCAGGCTGATGATACGGAATATAGTAATTGTAAGTTATTAAGTTCCCAGGATACATTGTATACAGGTGACAGTACAGAATCATCGTACTTCTCTGATTGTGTTATTGAGGGAAATACTGATTACATTTGTGGAGATGGAAATGCTGTATTTGATAATTGTACATTAAGCATGTATGGTTATAGTGATAAGAATGCAATTGACAGCATTATTGTAGCAAATAAGAAGAAGGCAGAAAGCGGATATTTGTTTAACAATTGTAAGGTTGTAAATACTTCATATGAAGGATTAAAGCCAACTAATACATTCTATCTTGCAAGATCATGGGACAGAGGCTGTAAGTTAGCATTTATTAATACAGAGATTGCTAATGATACTAAAGTTATAGATGAAGGATTCACTAATATGAATGGTGATAAGACTAATGTAGCTGATTCGGTAATGAAGGAGTATAATACTCATAATTCAGATGGTGTGGCTGCAGATACAAGTAAGAGAACTAAGGGCACAATAATTCTTACTAAAGAGCAGGCTGATGCAATTGATATTCCATCATATTTAGGTGATTTTAATGCAACATATTACTATGCAGATTATACAAAAGTTGACGAGGCAATTGCCGCTGCTGATAAACTTAATGCTGCTGATTATTTAAATTTCAGTGAGGTTGCTAAAGCAAAAGAAGCTGTTGTAAGAAATCTTGCAAAGCAGGAACAGTCAAAGGTAGATAGCATGGCAGATGCAATTAATAATGCAATTAATAATCTTGTTAAAGCTTCTTCTGGCGTTGATACAGGAAAAGATGCACCTTCTGTTGAAGTGAAAGAGTCTGTAAGTGATTTAATTGATAATATTTTATCTGATGATCAGAAGAAAGATGCAGAAGGAAAGGATGTTAAAATAGTTCTTTCAGTAAATAAGGATATAGGCGTAAATGAAGATGATAAGAAAGCTGCTGAAAAGAAACTTGCAGAACTGTCTTCTGGTAAGAAAGCAGGAATGTATCTGGATATCGACCTTAATGTTATGATTGGAAATGGAAATATTTCTGTTACTGAAACAAAGAAACCAATTGCGATTGAAGTGTCAGTTCCGGATGAATTAATTAATACAGATGCAAATAAGACAAGAAAATACAGTGTATTAAGAGTTCATAATGGTAATGTTGATGTACTTGATGCAACATATGATGAAAATACAAAGAAATTATTATTTAAATCAGATGTTTTCTCTACATATGTATTAGTGTATGAAGATACTGTTAAGAATCCAACACCAGAGAATCCGACACCGGAGAATCCAACACCAGAGAATCCGACACCGGAGAATCCAACACCGGAGAATCCGACATCAGAGAATCCATCACAGGAAAATCCAACAACGGAGGCACCATCTACAGATGAGCCGGCAACAGAGACACCTGCTGGAACAGAAATTAAAGATGGTGATAAGTCAGTACAGACAGGAGACAAATCTCCAATTGCAGCGCTTGTTTCTCTTCTTGGATTATCAGGATTAGGAATTTTTGCTCCTACTAAGAAAAAAAGAGTTTAATTTAAAGCAATAAAAAACATATTAACCCAGAGCAGTCATTAAGTTAGTTAATGTCATGCTCTGGGTTTTTCTTGACATTTATAAGAGAAACAGATAATCTTTTGAAAGTACTTAAATGAGGTGCGAAAGAAAGGAAGATTATGAGTTCTTTAGTTGAGAAAATGGTTAATGACAGTGGGGTAACATATAGTCTTAAAGGAGCAGGCTACGCTGTACTTATAATTTTATGTGTTGCATTACTGACAATTGGCTGTGTTGCGAGAGACTGCAATAAGAAAAATAATGCGAAACATATTGCATTTGCAGCAATGGCAATTGCACTGGCTGTGGTAACTTCTATGATTAGGGTTATTAAACTTCCAATGGGTGGTTCTGTAACACTATTTAGTATGCTTTTTATTGTGCTCGTAGGGTATTGGTATGGAATAAAGGCAGGATTAACAGCAGCTGTTGCATATGGGATTTTACAGTTGATACTTGATCCATATATTTTGAATATTCCACAGGTTATGCTTGATTATATATTAGGATTTGGTGCACTTGGATTATCGGGAATATTCACTGGCTCAAAGCATGGGCTTGTTAAAGGATATATAGCTGGAGTTATAGGAAGATTTATATGCTCATTCCTGTCTGGATGGATATTCTTTGCAGTATATACTCCGGATTTTTTTAACAGTGCCGTGCTTTATTCAATAGTATATAATGCCTCTTATATTGGACTTGAAGCAGTGATAACACTTATGGTTATATCGTTGCCAGCCGTTAATAAGGCACTTGTTTATGTTAAGAATAATTTTGTATAAGAAAATAAAAAGCTCATGGAGATTAATAAAATAATTCCCATGAGCTTTTTAGTCGGCGTGACAGGATTTGAACCTGCGGCCTCGTAGTCCCGAACCACGCGCTCTACCAAACTGAGCCACACGCCGATGCTTAAATGTGACTTATACATTATAGCGTATCTGCAGGGAAGTGCAAGCAAAAAAGCAAAATATATTTATACATTTAAAATGATTTGATATTTTGATTTAATAGATAATGCAAAAAGTTCAATACAGTAAGTTGCGCAGATGCTGGGGATACTAGTAGAAGAGGCTGGGCAGGCTGAAGTAGAAAAAGATTATTGATAAATAATATCATTTACTGTGCAAGATTATAGTTGAAATTACAACTAAATTAGAATATCGTTTTAAACATGTGGTTAGCATTTTCTAACAATATGTATATTTTTGCTAAGGGGGTTCGTATGTCTGATTCAATGGAAATAATAAGACTTCGAGTATTGCTTGCTTTCTATCAGATGGATGAAGAAAGCCGTAGTGTAATGAATATATCAAGAATGCTGGGGCAAGAACACTATGTTATCAGCCGAGTTATAAGCGGACTTGAAAAAGAAGGTCTTATAGAGAGGGAGACACCACGTAAGCCCGTATTGACAGCTAAGGGAAAAGAAAAAGCAGAGAAGTATTCAAAAAGGATGGAGCTTACACTTAATCATCTTCTGTATGAAGGAGTAAGCATGGAAAATGCCCGTAATGATGCATATCACTGGGCATTGTATAACACTGATGAAACAATGGCTATAATTGCAAATGCTGAGGAAAAATACAGGGTTAAATATGAACTTCGTGATAAGAAGAACTTTAGTGGTAAAGAGCTTTGTAAAAAAATGAATGATGGTACATACAGATTTCCATTTATAATATATAAAGAACAGATAGAAAAGAATGAGAATACCAATATATCAATGGCTAATGCAGGATTTGAGCATCCTTGCGAACTGGTAGTGAGGGATGGGATTGGCATGATTCATATGAGAGCATTAAATGTGAGTGCTAATTCAAGAAAAAGCGGAATGCTTATGCAGGGGAAAGTACAGAATGTAAAATATAATTATAATAATGCATTTATAGATGCTGAAAAGAATGGCGATGCAATATGCTTTCCAGCAGAATGTCTTAACTTTCTTAACATAGGAAGCGGAGTTGACCAGATACTTCATGGAAGTGTCTGCCTGAAAATGAAATGTTCAGTTGGAGTTATTCACATGCCGGAATCAGTTGCAATATTTACGATACTGATATAGATGAATTGCTTTTATTTATACCTGAATGGAGAACTGAATCTCTTCCAACAATAGCATCCGAGTTGGAGGAAGAAGAGGCAGACATCAAACCAATCTATGATGCAGTTGTAGCGTCAGCGCCGAATTACGACATAGAAGAAATCAAAACAAAATTAAATATATAAGATACAGAGCAATGCTGGAAGATAGATTCTGGCATTGCTTTTTTTGCAATAATAAAAAGTTGTGCAAAACTGCACCAATAGCTTCAAACCCAGTAAAATGGCATGTTTGAGTTAGCTTATGCTAATCAAATGTGCAATATAGCAAAAAGTTTGTGCAAAAATGCACGGAAAAACGGCTTGAATAGTAATTAATCAGGTGATAAACTCACAATCGATACAAAGGTTAGTACTGACTAATAAATGTTAGCACTATATTAAATAAAGAACATGGAAAACGATGAAAAAGTTATCAAAGTTTTGTAGGTAGAAACAGATTTGATTAATTAAAGAAAGGTTAAGAATCAATATGATGATTAATAAAAGGCTCATAGGTACTGTGAGCGAGAGTAAGAAGTATATAGCTGGAAATGTTGTAGCACAGTGGTGCTCGCTGGCAGCTAATATTGTGATGATGTACGGCATAACGGCACTGTTTGCGGCTGTGTACAATGGAAGTTACAGTACAAACATACTTATAAGGACGGCCATATATGTTGCTGTGGCAGCGGTTGTGCGAGGCATATGCACAATAGTGTCATCAAGAATGAGTTTTATGGCATCTAAGACAGTCAAGAAAACTTTAAGAGAGAAGATATATGAAAAGCTCTTGTCACTTGGAAGTGCTTACAGAGAAAATGTACAGACTTCAGAAGTTGTACAGGTGGCAGTTGAAGGCTGTGACCAGCTTGAAACATATTTTGGTGCATATCTGCCACAATTTTTCTATGCAATGCTTGCACCGCTGACACTTTTTGTTGTACTTTTATTCGTAAATGTGCCATCAGCAATCGTACTTCTTGTATGTGTACCGCTTATTCCTGTGTCAATTGCTGTTGTGCAGACATGGGCCAAGAAGCTTCTTTCGAAGTACTGGGGACAGTACACAGCACTTGGAGATACATTTTTAGAGAATCTCGAAGGTCTTACAACCTTAAAGATATATAAGGCAGACGAATACAAGAATAAGCAGATGAATGAAGAATCAGAGAAGTTTCGTAAGATTACAATGAAGGTGCTTACAATGCAGCTTAATTCTATAACTATTATGGATTTAATCGCATATGGCGGAGCAGCACTTGGCGTAATTATGGCGGCAACACAACTTAAAGCAGGTCATGTAAGCGTTGCAGGTGCATTGCTTATAATTCTGTTATCTGCGGATTTCTTTATTCCAATGAGACAGTTAGGTTCATTTTTCCATATTGCAATGAACGGTATGGCTGCAAGTGACAAGATATTCAGACTGCTTGACATAGAAGAGAACGACTCACAGGCAGGCAGGGCGTTTCCTGAAGATGCTTCAATAGTATGTAAGAATTTAAGCTTTGCATATAAGGACAATCCGGACAGAAAGGTTGTTAAGGGAGCAGATATAACATTTGCAAAAGGAACACTTACAGCGCTTGTTGGTGAAAGCGGCTGCGGAAAGTCAACAATATCAGCAATTCTTATGGGAAGAAATAAGGGTTACGAAGGAAATATGCTTGTTGGCGACACTGAACTTTCTGATATAGACGAGAAAGAGATATTTAAAAATATTACATATATAAGCCATCAGAGTTTCCTTTTTAAAGGAACTGTAAGAGATAACCTTAAAATAGCAGGCGGTAACATAACTGATAACCAGATGTGGGACGCTCTTTCTAAGGTTAATTTAAGTGATTTCCTTAAGGCTGAGGATGGACTTGATACTAAGCTTAATGAGGGTGCATCTAATTTTTCAGGTGGTCAGAGACAGCGTCTTGCACTGGCGAGAGCGCTTCTGCATGACAGTCCTTACTATATATTTGATGAAGCAACATCTAATATTGATGTTGAGAGTGAAGATGTAATTATGAAGCAGATTGAAAGTCTGGCTGGTGGAAAAACAGTTATCCTCATATCTCACAGACTTGCAAATGTTGTAAATGCGGACAATATCTATGTAATGAACAGCGGTGTAGTTGCTGAGTCAGGAACTCATGAACAGCTTGTTAAGGCTGGCGGCGAATATGCCAAGCTCTGGAATGCACAGATGAGTCTTGAAAACTATGGATTAGGAGGTGTGCAGTAATGGATAAGAAGAAAAGAAGCGGATTCGCAGTAATGTGTGGGCTTATCGGAATGGTAAAGCCGCTTGCCGGATTCATGACAATTGCTGTAATTATGGGAATAATCGGACACCTCATGGCAATATTTATAACAGTTTTCGGGGCAATGGCTGTGTTAAATGTGCTTGGAATTAAGATACATTTTTCATTGGGCGTAATCTTTGCGAGTGTGCTTATATTCGCACTTGTAAGAGGTGTGCTTAGATACGCTGAGCAGGCATGTAACCATTTTATAGCATTTAAGTTGCTTGCGCTTATAAGAGATAAGGTATTCGCAGCATTAAGAAAGCTTTGTCCGGCAAAGTTAGAGGGCAGGGACAAGGGCGACCTTATATCAGTTATTACCTCAGATATTGAACTTCTTGAAGTATTTTATGCACACACAATATCTCCGGTTATCATCGCATTTTTCGTAAGCCTTATTATGTGTGTGTTTCTTGCACATATCAATCCGGTGCTTGCGGTTGTTGCACTTGTGGCTTATGTGGCAGTAGGCGTGTGTGTGCCTGTATACATATCCAAGGCAAGCAAAGATACTGGACTTACATTCAGAACGAAATCAGGAGAATTAAGCAGCTTTGTGTTAGACAGCTTAAGAGGACTTCCAGACATTTTACAGTATAACTGCGGTATGGAAAGGCTTGATGAGATGAATAAAAGAACTGACAGCTTATCAGAAGATGAAAGCAGATTAAAGTTGCTTACAGGATTTAACATGGCGGTTACTAATACGGTTATTCTTGTGGCAGATCTTGTCATGATAATTGTTTCATGCTCATTATATTCAGAAGGTGCAATCAGCTTTGTAGGAGTATTAGTATCTGTAGTTGCAATGATGAGTTCTTTCGGACCTGTTGTTGCACTTGCTAATCTTGGGAGCACATTGCAGAACACATTTGCAGCAGGAAACAGAGTACTGGATATTCTTGATGAACAGCCGGTTACTAAGGATGTTACAGGCTGTGAGAAAGTTGAATTTAAGGGCGCTGCTGCTGAAAATGTTACATTCTCATATGGAGAAGAAACTATACTTTCTGATGTATCGGTTCCGGTTCCAAAGGGAAGCATTATCGGAATTTCAGGAAGAAGCGGAAGCGGTAAATCAACACTTCTTAAGCTTTTTATGAGATTCTGGAGTACGGATAAGGGTTCAATAAAGATTTCGGACAAATCTGTTGAGAATATTAATACTGATAATCTGCGCTCTATGGAAAGCTTTGTAACGCAGGATACACATTTATTTAACGACACAATTAAGAATAATGTAAGAATTGCAAAGCTTGATGCAACAGACGAGGAGATAATCGAGGCATGCAAAAAGGCTTCAGTACACGATTTCATATCAAAGCTTCCTGATGGATACGACACTAATGTCGGTGAGCTTGGAGACATGTTATCAGGCGGAGAAAAGCAGAGAATCGGACTTGCCAGAGCGTTTTTACATGATGCGCCATTTGTGCTTCTTGATGAGCCGACAAGTAATCTGGACAGTTTAAATGAGGCTATTATCCTTAAGTCTTTAAAGGAAGAAGGCAGTGGAAGAACTGTTGCGCTTGTATCACACAGACAGTCTACAATGCGTATTGCGGATAATGTGTACTGCGTTGAGAACGGCAGGGTAAGCTGATATGGATAACAAGATTGAATTAAAGAGAGAGCGCGAGAAACGCACTGTTTCGCTTATGATTTCAATATACTGCAGAAAGAAACATCACAGTAAAGGTGTGTTATGTGATGAATGTAAGGCATTAAATGATTATGCAATACTAAGAAGTGACCGTTGTCCTTTCATGGAGAGCAAAACCTTCTGCTCTAACTGCAGGGTACATTGCTATAAGCCAGAAATGCGTGAGAAAATCCGTGAGGTTATGCGCTTTTCAGGTCCGAGAATGATATTTTACCATCCGGTCATGGCGGTAAGGCATGTCATTGAATCAAAGAAAGAGAAGAAAAGATTGGAGAATACTTAAAGTCGAGACTGAATAATAATAATCCTGACAGTTTATATGGCTGTCAGGATTTTTTACTTGCAAAATGTATCTTAAAAGGGCAAAATAGAGAGGTACAAAATGGTTAGGGGATATATATGAAGAAAAGGAAAAAGAAGCATAAATACAGGCAGATTGCAGTGCTTGGTTTCTCGACGGTTGTGTTGATAAGTTGTCTGTTTTTATATGCTTATCAGGAAGGAATAATACAGTTTAATTATAATAATTACGTAGAAGTGGATCAGGATAATATTCAGGAGAATACTCAAGAACATACTCAAGAGCATACACAGGAGTACTCTCAAGAGTATTCCCAGGAGGAATTATCCAAAGAAGAGAACAGAGAGAATACAAATGTGTCTTTAGATGTAAATGTTATATATCAGTATCCTGATATGCCATCGGGCTGCGAGGTTACATCGCTTACAATGGTTCTTAATTATATGGGGATAGATGTTACTAATAAATATCTTGCAGATAATTATCTGGATTCATCGACATATGATATGTTTGAGTCTTTTGTTGGCAGCGTTTATAATGATAATTCATTTGGTTGTTTTGCACCTGTGATTGTAAGGACAGCAAATGATTTTTTGAAGATAATAATTATCAGTATGAAGCGGTTAATGCCAGTGAAAGCACAAAGGAACAACTGATTGGTTATCTTTGTGATAATAAACCTGTTATAATATGGAATACAGAAGATATGCATTCTACATATATAGAGGAGTATAATTTTAATGGTTATAAGTTTATATGGTGTGGTTATGAACACTGTGTTGTTCTGTGTGGATATAATGAGGAGGATAATACATTTGAAATAGCTGATTCTATTGCGGGGAAAGTAAGAAGGGATGCAGATACGTTTTTTGAAAGATATGAGGATATGTTAAGTCAGGCGGTTATTATTAACAATAAGTAAGAAAGAAGGATAGATATGGGACACGAACTTACTAAAAATGATATCAAGAAGATGGAAGAAGAGATTGAGTACAGGATACATGAGGTCAGAAAGGCAGCACTTGATGATGTTAAGGAAACAAGGGCACAGGGAGATCTGAGTGAGAATTTTGAATATCATGCAGCAAAGAGATTTAAGAATAAGAATGAAAGCAGAATAAGATATCTACAGAGAACTATTAAAAATGCAACTGTTATTGATGATTCTTCAGCAGATGATGAGGTTGGTGTTAATAACACTGTTGAGGTGTTCTATGAGGACGATGAAAGTACAGAAACTATCAAGATTGTTACAACAATCAGGGCTGATTCATTAAGTGGTATGATTAGTATAGAATCTCCTCTTGGCAAGGCCCTTCTTGGACATAAGAAGGGCGACAGGGTTCTTGTGCAGGTTAATCCACAGGTTGAATATTATGTTGTTATCAAGGATATATCTAATACAGATGATTCTGATGATAATATAACAAGTTATTAATAAAATATAAAATATATATTATTAGATTGACATTATAGCGGTACACTTATATAATCTTAGTATACATTTGTTTGCGTAAGATTGATATAAGGAGTACCGCTTTTGCAGTTTAATGAAGCACAGATACAGGCTATACAACATAATAAAGGACCGTGTATGGTAATTGCAGGACCGGGATCAGGCAAGACAGCAGTTCTTACTAACAGGGTCAGATATCTGATTGATAAACAGAATGTCAGACCATCGGATATTCTTGTCATAACATTTACGAGGGCTGCTGCAGTGCAGATGAAATCAAGATTTATGGAACTTGGTGGTAATAATGGGGCAGCAGTTTCTTTCGGAACTTTTCATTCTGTATTTTTTACGATACTTAAGACTGCATATAATTATTCAGCAGCATGTATTATAAAGCAGTCTGCGCAGAGAGAGTTTGTCCGGGACCAGATGTGCAGGCTCGAACTGGAATATGATGATGAATCTGAAGCCGTGGATAATGTTTTGTCTGAGATAAGTCGCGTAAAGGGAGACTCAGTGAGTCTGTCAGCGTACGAAAGCATGTGCATCCCTCCGGAAAGTTTCAGGATTATATACAGGGCATATGATGATTTTCTTATAAAGAAAAGATTTATTGACTTTGACGATATGATTATACAATGCAGGGAATTACTGTCACAGAGGGAAGATTACAGGAATGCATGGCAGGACAGATATAAGTATATTCTTGTTGATGAATTTCAGGATATTAATATGTCACAGTTTGATGTATTGAGAATTCTTTCAGAAAAGTACAGAAATCTTTTTGTTGTAGGCGATGATGATCAGAGTATATACGGGTTCAGAGGCGCGAGTCCTGATATTATGCTTAATTTTGACAGGTATTATAATGATGTAAAAAGAATAGCTTTAAGTGTTAATTACAGGTCAACTGGAAATATTGTACTTGTTGCAAGATCTGTTATAGAGGAGAATGAACATCGTTATGGTAAGAATATAACAACTGCCGGTTCACAGGGAGAGGCGGTATCTATATATGAGTTTAATAACCTGAATGATGAAAAGACATTTTTATCAGAAAAAATAAAGGAACTTAATGCACAGGGGATTGATTATAATGATATTGCAGTACTTTCAAGGACGAATGTAGTTGGTGATATGTACAGGTCAAGAATTGAGGCTGATGGAATTGTCTGCAGCAATTCCACTGGCAAACCGGATATATACGAACACTGGATTGCAAAGGATATTCTGGCATATATAAGAATAGCGTCAGGCAGCAGGGACAGGGCAGAGTTTCTCAGAATCATCAATAAACCCATGAGATATATAACGCGTTCATATTTAGGTAATCCGGTGGATATGACACGTTTAAAAGTGATGTATGCCGGAAATTCTGATATGCTTGAAAGACTTGATAAGTTTATGGAAGATATAAAGCTTATTAAGAATATGAGTCCGTTTGCTGCGGTCAATTATATAAGAAAAGGAATTGGCTATGATAATTACATAGATGATTATATATATGAACATAAAACCAACAGGGAGGCACTTTATAATGTTTTTGATGAGCTGCTTCATGGTGCGTCAAAATACAGGTCACTGCAGGAATGGATTGGGAATATAGGGAAAGAAAGCATTAAAGATGACTGTGAGGTACAGGATGAAAGCAGGGGAGTGCATTTTCTGACTATGCATTGTTCTAAAGGGCTTGAATATAAAGTGGTATTTGTAGTGGATGTATGTGAAGGGGTTATACCTTATAATAAAGCAGTACAGGATTATCAGATAGAAGAAGAACGGCGTTTGTTTTATGTTGCAATGACAAGGGCAAAAGAAAAGTTGTATCTTCTGTACCCAAAGCAAAGGTACAATAAAGATACAACCCGTTCACGATTCATAGAGGAAATTCTTACTGCTCGTTATCCTCTTCTTCGTACAGCTCTTCATACTCCATAGCATCTAATTCTTCGTCAAATGCTTCTGAAACAAGTTCATATTCTTCGTCAGATTCAATGTTTTCAAGAACTGGTTCGTTGTTTCCTTCAACTTTATATCTGTAAAGATATACTTCATCGTTATCAGCAGCTTCTCCCTCAAGTGGAAGAAGTGCAATATAATCGTTATCTCCAGCAGGGAATATGCGGACTATTGCACATTCACATTCTGTATTATCGTCAAGCATAAGAGTTACTGTGTTATATTCCTGATTGTTATTATCCATAATATCTCCGTTCTGCCAGTTGTGGCTTTAGTATTTTCTCTACTCTAACAAAAATTATGTATAAAAGCAATGAAAATAAAGAAAAAACACTTGCTATTTTATTATTTAAGGTGTATAGTATGCGTAAGTTAATAATTTAAGTCAAAGGGGACAATTTTAGCAGTAGCGCTAGGATTGTCCCTTTTTTGGATAAATGATTAGCTTTATACAATGAATATTATAATCTGGAGGTTTACACCATGGATAAAATTGATAAGAAGATAATTACATTATTACAGCAGAATGCAAGAATGCCATTAAAGGCTCTTGCTGAAAATGTTTTCCTTTCATCACCGGCGGTTTCTGCGAGAATTGAAAGACTGGAAAAAGAAGAAATAATTGAAGGATATGAAGTTAAGGTTAATCAGTTAAAGCTGGGATATCACATTACTGCATTTATAAATCTTGAGGTTGCACCGGTGCAGAAACCTGATTTTTATCCATTTATCAAGTCATGCCCTAATGTGGTTGAATGTAACTGTGTAACAGGTAATTATTCTATGTTGTTAAAGGTTATGTTTCCTAGTACAATGGAACTTGATACATTTATAGGACAGCTTCAGAAGTTTGGCCGTACAAGCACACAGATTGTTTTCTCTACACCTGTTGCACCAAGGGGAATTGATGTTAATCAGGAACTTCCTTCTGATAATTAATTTATGAAAATTTACAATTATTTAAGCGTTTAACACTGTCAGGGACTTGCTGTACTGGCAGTGTTTTTGTTATACTTACAGGAGTTATTAATTAACGTGAATATTGGAGGAATCATAAAAATTATGAATAAAACTGCAGATATACTGGATAATGTAAGCAAGGTTATTGCCGGAAAGAGAAATGTATCAGAACTAGTACTTACAAGCATTATTGCCGGAGGGCATGTCCTTCTGGAAGATGTTCCGGGAACAGGAAAGACAATGATGGCTAAATCATTTGCAAAAAGCATAGATGGAGAATTTTCAAGAATTCAGTTTACACCAGATCTTCTGCCTCGGACATAACAGGTGTACATGTGTTTAACCAGAAAGAAGGAGAGTTTGTTTTCAGAAGAGGACCAATATTTGCAAATGTTATTCTTGCGGATGAGATTAACAGAGCAACTCCAAGAACACAGTCAGCACTTCTTGAGTGTATGGAGGAACATCAGGTAACAGTTGATGGAGAATACTCAAGACTTACAGAACCATTTATAGTAATTGCTACACAGAATCCTATTGAGACAGCCGGAACATATCAGCTTCCAGAGGCACAGCTGGACAGATTTCTTATGAAAATCAATATGGGATATCCTGAAAAGGAAGACGAAGTTCTTATTCTTAACAGATTTTTAAATTCTAATCCGTCTGCGTCGCTTGAAAAGGTGGCAACATGTGAAGATATCATTTCTATGAAAGAAGAAGCAAAGAAGGTGTTTATTCATCCTGTGCTTATTGATTACATTGTTGAACTTGCAAGAATGACAAGAGAAGAGGAAAATGTATCGATAGGAGTAAGCCCAAGAGGAACACTTGGTATGCTTAATGCGGTAAGGGCATTTGCATATGTGTCAGGAAGGGAATATGTTGTCCCTGAAGATATTAAAACTCTTGCACCATATGTATGGGCACACAGGCTTGTTTTACAAAATGGTTTTATTAACAGAGATAATAAAGAACAGATCATAGAGAATGTTGTTGCAAAGACAACAGTTCCTACTGAAGATTGGACTAAATAATGAATGTTTTGTTAATGCTTTTAGGTGTTGCAATAGTATATCTGGCAGTTAAGCTGATATACAGATATAACTGGAACAAGGGACTTTCTGCAAAGCTTGATTTTGATAAAAAGCATGTGGTTAAGGATGATGTGGTTAATCTTACAGAAGTTGTAACCAATGAAAAGAAACTGCCGCTTCCATGTGTTAATCTTAAGTTTCAGGCAGCAAGGGAACTGAGGTTTCCAGACACGGATACTAATTCAAGTGTATCTGATAAAACATACCGTAATGATGTATTTTCATTTCTTGCTAACCAAAGAATTACGAGAAAAGTTCCTGTAAGGTGCACTAAAAGAGGAGTGTTCAGGATATCAGGACTTGAAATCACATTTGCAGGACTGTTTATGAATGAGATTAATGTCTTAAAGTCAGGAAATGAATGTGAGATAACTGTATATCCGAAGGCTGCGGACGCAAGAGAATTAAAGCCTGTTAATAGCAGAATTTCAGGAGAAGCACAGCGTAAAAAATATATGCTTGAAGATCCTTTTGTGTTCAGGGGAATAAGGGATTACACAAGCAATGACAGCCTTAAGAATGTCAACTGGAAAGCCAGTGCGAGAACCGGAAATCTTATGGTGAATGAATATGATGAGTCAGTAAGCAGAAATGTATGTATCCTGCTTAATCTTGAGGAGAGCGGTGCTTTAAGATACGATGCGGTTGATGAAGAGGCTATAAGTATTGCATCTGGTATTGCTGAAATGCTTGTTTCACATGGAATAAATGTTTCAATAATAAGTAACGGATGTGATGTGGATACTCATAATCTTGTTTTTGTTCAGGCGGTGCCGGGATGGGACATCTTAATAATATTAATACGGCACTTGCAAGAATTGATACCAGTATTGTTATGGAAGAGTATTCAGAATTGCTGGAAAGGGTTTTGCAATTGGATTCCGGCAGCAAAGAAAAAGAATATATTTATGTTATGATTTCTGCAAGCAGAAGAAAAAATTTACAGAAAACTGTTAATAAGATTCGCAGGTTTCAAGGTGATATGGTATGGATTGTGCCACATTTTCCAGGCGATGAATATGGACTGGAACTGTGTGATTTTGAACCTGTAAGCTGGGAGATTAAGTAAGGAGAAACAATATGAGTGAGCCAATTAAGCGTTCAGAGAATAAAACTATACATAGTATAAGAACGGTTGTAGAACTGCTCAGTCAGTGCGTTGTTTTTATGGCTTTTTCTGCAGCAATAATTCTGGGTGTGGTAAAAAAACCGGGAAGTTATCTTGCTTATGCAGTACTAATCGTAATACCTGTAGTTGCTGTTTATTTTGCAAGAAAATATATTAAATCATTATTTTTGTTTATTGTTGTTCATGCAGTGTTTCTTGTGATATCGGTTATACTGGGAAATACACAGGCAGAGAGTACTGCTTATTTTGTCAGTGTACTTGCTGTGTGTATACGTTCCATAAGCATAAGAATGGCTAATGTAAGAAAAACTGAATATATGAATGAATCAATGTTCAGCACCAAGACCGAGGATGTCAGTGAAGATGAGAAAAAGGCTGTTATGCAGACTACAGAGCATATGTCTGTCCTGTATGGAATTGTTATGATTGTTGGAAGTACAATCGGGGGACAGAATGGAAGTACCCGGCTTGTCAGCTTTGAAGCAGTGATGTTTATTCTGTTTGTTATTCTTTTTCTTGCGGGCAACCAGCTTAAAGGGCTTAGCGATTTATTTATAAGCAATACAGGAAAATCGGAATTTCCGGCACATAGAATAACAGGCATTAATATGATTGTTATACTTGCAGTATCAGGGCTTATGTTAATAGGAATGTTATTATTCTATCGTGGTGAGAGCGGTAATATATTTACAGTGATAGGGACAGTTCTTGGATTTTTATTTAAGCCGCTTCTGAAACTGCTTCTGATAATTATGCATGAAAAGGACGAATCACTGCCTGAACAGGATACTACAACACCTACAACGGATGACGATGGCAGTTATGTTAATATGGATGCACAGCAGTTTGATGATAATCCTGTTATGCAGTCTGTTTTTATGGCTTTTGCAGTGGTAGTTATTGTGGTACTGGCTGCTGTTGTTGTATATCTGATTATTAAATATGCAAGAAAATTTAAGGAATCAAGAGATGAAAATGGTGATAAAGTTGAATTTATCGGAGAGAGCAGGCATGAAAGGAAAATAAAAAGACAGAAGAGTAAAAGTTATAGTACTGAAATACAGATTAATGAACAGTTCAGAAAAGCATTTAAGAAAGCTGCTGCCTCAAAAAGCAGAAAGAATGAAGGCTTGAATGCAAAATTGAATTATATGCAGCCGGAGGATATCACAATAAAGCGGATTACTGATGACATGGAAGCAGCCGGCAGGATTACGGAAAGTTATGAAAAAGCAAGATATTCTGATAAGAATATTTCCAAAGAAGAACTTGAATTTATGCTTGACTTTGTGAAAAATGACAAGTATAATAAGCGTACATAATAAGTAAATGCTGTGAAGAGGACTATTAGATAGGAACCAGAGTCAGAGAACTGCCGGAAGGTGCGAGGCAGCCGAAGGAACTTATTGAACTCGCCTTGGAGCTGCTACCTGAAATCCTTATTAAAGTGAGAAGTAGGAGTAGCCGGAAGCCAACCGTTATAGTGGACAGAATATAATACATTTATTGTACGTATTCAGTGAGTGCATAGCATAGCTATGAAGAAGAGTGGTAACGCGTGAGATTATATCTTTCGTCTCTTTGGGTAGGATTAATGCCCATGGGCGAAAGATTTTTTTATGCTTATTATCATAAAGAGAGCTTTTACTTATTAAGAATACATATTATTATTTTCAGGAGGTTTAGGAATGTTTGATTACAGACAGTATGAAAGAGGTTATTTTATGCCACCAGTTAAGTGCAATGATTGGGTGAACAATGAGTACATTGATAAGGCACCAATCTGGTGTTCAGTTGATTTAAGAGATGGCAATCAGGCTCTTGTAGAACCTATGAGTCTTGATGAAAAGCTTGAATTCTTCAAGCTGTTAGTAGAAGTAGGATTTAAGGAAATTGAGATTGGCTTCCCTGCAGCTTCTGAGACAGAATATGAATTCTGCCGTACACTTATTGAGAAAAACATGATTCCTGATGATGTTACAATTCAGGTACTTACACAGGCAAGACCACACATTATCAAGAAGACATTTGAAGCAGTAAAGGGTGCTCCAAGAGCTATTGTGCATGTATATAATTCTACATCTTTAGCACAGAGAGAGCAGGTTTTCAAAAAGTCTAAGGAAGAGGTTAAGCAGATTGCCATTGATGGAGCTAAGTTATTAAAGGAACTTGCAGAGGCTGATGGCGGAAACTTCCTTTTTGAGTACAGCCCTGAGAGCTTCACAGGAACAGAGCCAGAGTATGCGCTTGAGGTATGCAATGCTGTTGTTGATATCTGGCAGCCGACTCCTGATAAGAAATGTATTATCAATCTTCCAGCTACAGTTGAGATGTCACTTCCACATGTATTTGCAAGCCAGATTGAATATATGTCTAAGTACATGCACAACAGAGAGAATGTTATTATTTCTCTTCATCCACATAATGACCGTTCAACAGGTGTTGCTGATGCGGAGTTAGGACTTCTTGCGGGTGCAGACAGAATTGAGGGAACACTTTTCGGTAATGGCGAGAGAACAGGTAATGTTGATATTATTACACTTGCTATGAATATGTATATGCAGGGTGTTGATCCTGAACTTGATCTTTCTGATATGCCACATCTTGCTGAGGTATTTGAAAGACTTACACAGATGAAGATTGATGACCGTCATCCATGGTGTGGTAAGCTTGTATTTGCAGCTTTCTCAGGTTCACATCAGGATGCTATTTCAAAGGGAATGCATTACAGAATCGAAAATGATCCTAACAAGTGGACTGTTCCATATCTTCCTATTAATCCTGAAGATGTTGGCCGTACATATGATTCAGATGTTATCAGAATTAACAGCCAGTCAGGTAAGGGTGGCGTAGCATATGTTCTTGAACATAATTATGGAATGATTGTTCCTAAGGCTATGCGAGAAGATTTAGGATATGCGGTTAAGGATGTTTCTGATGTACATCATAAGGAACTTTCACCAGATGAAGTCCTTGAAATCTTTGAGAAGAGATATAAGAAGTACACCCCGGTATTTAAGATTACAGAAGTACATTTCAAACAGATTAACGGTATACAGACAGTTGTAACTATTGATGAGAATGGTAAGAAGAGTAATATTGAAAATGGCGGTAATGGTCGTCTTGATGCTGTAAGTAATGCACTTTCAGAACATTTTGGAAAGCCATGCGACATTTTCTGTTATGAGGAACATTCATTAAAGAAGGGTTCAGATTCAAGTGCTATTGCATATGTTGGAATTACAGGCGAAGATGGAAAGAATTACTTTGGTATTGGTATTGACCATGATATTATCAGAGCTTCCATTGATGCGTTAGAGTCAGCAATGAACAGAAGTCTTGAGGCTTAATTAGAATATTTGTATTAAGTAAAATCCACAGAAGATATACATTTGATAATGGTATCTTTTGTGGATTCTTTTATTTAAACGATTAAAATACCCCACCCAAAGGGGGAAGCGGTACCATGGTACTAATGCTAATATACTTGGCGAGGGGAAGAAATATAGTCAGATAGGGAAATTGCTAAATTATTAATGGAGGGAAAGTAATGTTTTTAAAAAAGCATTTTAGCAAGCTGGAACCAAAGGTTAAGAAGTTGTTGGCAGGTGTGCTTTCCGTAGCTATGATAGCGGGTGCTGTATTAGCTGGAATATCTATAAAAGCAGGGGCACGCTCTAAGACACAGGATGTACTTAATGAACTTCTTGGGGCAGCAAAGCCATATGGGCTTGTTGCAGAGGAGTTTAGAAATACTAATCATAACCAGACAAGTTTTGCTGTTAATACTTTACACATTACAGACCAGTATTTAAGTTCATGGCATGATAAGAGTGTAGGAACTACATATGTAAGAGATTTTGATGCATCATCGTCTTCATACATGAGAGTAGATACAAATGCATTTAATAATCTGGTACTTGGTAGCGATTATGATTATGATGCCCAAGAAAATATGTACTATATTAAGGATTCTAATGGAGTAAGAACTGGAGCAGTGGTAGATGTGAGAAACTGCCGCGATATAATTAATGTCTTTTATGACAGAGATTATATGGATGTTACAGGTGCAAGACAGAGTGTAGGAAATACATTTGAAAAGTATGCACAGACATCGGATGATGACGCTGATATTGTTATTAAGGCTGATGACAGTAAGGTTATTGATCTTTCAGGACTTGAAAACAAGCAGATTGTAGTTGTTAATATGTATGCTAGAAATTATACTGACTGGCAGAAGAATGAGGTATCAGAGTTTTATTCGCTTAATGATAATTTTACAATTAAGAATAAAGCGAATGACCAGTTTGTTATTATCAATATGCTTGGTGGCAATGCAGACACTTCATTTTACAGATTTAATGTGAATGGTAAGGGAACAGGCGGTCTTACAGATGTTGATATTTCTGATACTGTTATCCTGAATGCTGTAAGTGTCAAGGGAAATATCCAGATTGGAGAACTGTGTGGAATTGTTATTGCTCCATATGCTGATGTAAAACTTTATAATACCTGCAACGGCAGAGTTATTGCAAAGACATTTGAAAATGTAAGTGGTCAGTTACATTTTGTATCAGATGAGCAGGAAGAAGGCACAACAAGCAGGGAGACTGTTTCTGAGACATCAAAATCAGCAGAGAGTGAATCAACAGAAATAACAAAGTCGTCAGAAAATGCATCGACAGAGGCGGTAAAGCCAACTGAGAAAGTAACAGAGGCATAAAGCCAACTGAGAAAGTAACAGAGGTGTCAAAGTCAGGAACAGACGTGACGGAAACAACAA
>QRVH01000004.1 GCA_003458705.1 Eubacterium sp. AF22-9
TCAAGAATTGTAATTATTCACAAACTTTTCAAATTTTGATAATACTTTATTATAAGTATATTAATACAATAAAAAAATTCCTGATAGTCACATCGTATTGACATACTATCAGGAATTTTAATTATTATATTTTAGCTTTTATAAGAGATTTATCTAGCCATTCTTCTCTTCTTTTCAAATACTACTACACCAGCTGCAGCTGCTACAGATGCCATAAGTAATATCATCATCAATGCCATATTGCTTGAATCCTTTGTAAGTGTTCCTTCATTACCTTCTCTTGAAAGAACTGGTGAAGCAAATGATAAGCTTGCGATTCTATTGAACTCTTCCTCGCCTAATGCATTAATAAGAATCTGCTTTGACTCTGCTGTAAGCTGTGGAGCCTTATCAAGTGCGTCAGCACCAACGCCTGCGCCTAATGCTGCTCTTGTCTCTGCTGTAAGCATCATGATTCCGTTCATGTTGATTGTTCCATCTGCATTTCTTGTTACAGGTTCTGCTGTATACTTGATTGCTGAAGCTGCATCAGCAAGTAATGTTGCAGTCTCTGTTAATGCTGTTGCTGTATCAACATTTACTGAATTAGTATTAACTGAAACAAAGCTGCTGTCTGTTAATACTGTGCTTGCTTCATTAGCATCACCCGATGCTGCTTTCCAGTAGTAATCAGTTGCCTGATATAACTTAGCTGCATCCTGTGTTCCCTTAGCCTTAAGACTATCTGAGACACTCTGGTACTTATTTCTGTAAGAAAGAGCACCATATGCTGTGTAATCTGTATTCTTAGCATCGTTAGTATATAATGCTATATTGTAGTTGTTATTGTTGTAAGATGTTGAGCTTACTACTACATTATCAGGGCAAGAGTTACTATCAATACCCTTAGCCTTATTCTCAAATGCTACTGAATTAAGAAGTACATGTCCACCTGCAAGGCTTGAACCACCCATCTTGAATCCGTTTCCGTTTCCGGCATCTGTTCCATCCTCAAGATATCCGTTAGCATAAGCTACGCAATTCATGATTACAACTGCAGGAATATTTCCTGTTTCAACCTTAGCAAATAAATCCCATCCATCATCTGCATTGTTATGTGCAATACATCCAACGAATACATTGCCCTTACCAATTGTTAACTTAGCTGCGAATCCATCTGCATCCTCATAACCTGCATCTGCATTGTTATGTGATGTACAATTCTTAATTGTGTTGTATGCTGGCCAGTCTGACTTAGCCTGAACATTTGAAAATCTACTAATCTGAATACCTGTGTTACCATTGTTGTATGTATTAACTGAATCTAATACATTGTAACTTCCTGCTACATGGATACCATCCTTACCATTAGCTGAATTTGTTACATCTATGTTCTGGATATACCAGTAGTTACCGCAAAGTGTTATACCTTCTCCTGTTGTACCCGCGAAGTCAAGAACTACTCTTGTTCCTGCCTGTTCTGGCATCATGTAGATTGGCTTCTCGCTTGTACCATCAATTCCAAATGGAATTAATAAATTGTTAGCTACCTTGTAATTGCCTTCCAGAAGAAGAATCTTCTGTCCAGCCTTTGCATAAGCAACTGCATTGTAAATATCAATTGGGTTACCCTTTGTACCCTTGCCTGAGTTAATCTGTGCCTTTGATGAATAAGTCTCATTAGCCTTAGCTCATCAACTGCTGCAGTAGCCTCAGCACTTACATAAATCAAATCACCTGTGAAGTATGCATATGTTACTGTCTTAGATACTTCTACCGGATCATATGATGTTGGAAGTTCGTAATCACCAAACTTGAAGTTCTCATCTGGAGTAAGTGTAACAACAAACTTGTTATCACCAACCTTAAGCTTTGTATCAAATGCGAATGCTTCTGATGCCTTAACATCACCTTCGCCAACAACTTCCTCGCCCTTTGTTACTACTACATGACCATCTACATTAGACATACCCTTAAGCTTATAATCTTCTGTGCTTGCTGTTGAAGCAGATGATATACCTAAAACAACATCCTTATATTCCATAGGTCTCTCTTCCTTTGGATCATCATCCTCTGGATTAATTGTTGTAAGTGAAATATCACTAAATGTTACATCACAAGTTCTTGATGCAAATAAACCAATATAAACATTATCTTCATCTAACTGGCTAAGTGCTTCTGTATCATAATACTTCTTAGTTGTTGTATTGCCACTTGCATCTGTATAGCTTACAAAATAACCTGTGTTATTCTTTCTGATTGTAAGCTTAACTGATGTCATAGGATTAGCAACTGTTGTATTCTTAAATGTTTTATCTGTATTAGTGTAATTACCAATAAGATTATATGTTCCTGGATCTGATCCCAACTTAGATGTTTCAAGAGTTGTCATTGATGACTTAAATTCATTAGTTACTGTATCAGTATCATTATCTTTAAGTTTCTCAATGTTATTCTTAGTAACACCAATCTTTTCCTGTGAGCCAATACCAAGCTTCATAGAAATCTTATCTCCTGAAGTCTTGCTTACTGAAGCCTCACCGGTCTCTTCATCAACATTGCTGTAATACTCAACCTTAGTTACTGAAGCCATGTATGAGTTATTCCAGAATACTGATGAATCTCCGTTATTTCCAACGGCATCTGCAGCCATAAGGCCAAAACCTTCCTGTCCATTAGTATATGTCCAAGAATTAACATTAGCTGTAGCTGTAAGTGTAAAGTTCTTGCTTGTAGGTATTGTTGCATAATAGAAAGCAACACCATCTGTTGAAGCTGGTACTAACTTACCCTTGCTTCCAAGAGACCATACATTAACCTTACCATCTGAATTAACTTCTCCTGAATAACCATTAAATGATGAATCCTTATCGCTAAGATTTCCTTCTTTTACAGTTACACCCTGTCCAAATGCTGAGAACTTCCATGTGAACTGTTCATGGTCTGCAACCTGAAGAGATGCCTCTTTTGACACCTTCTCTGCACCATCTAACTGTCTCATTGCTGTTACTCTGAAAATATATGTATCTCCAACAATAAGTGGTTCTGTCTTAACTGAAAGATTTGTTGTTGACGCAACAAGTGTTGTAAATTCTGCTGCATCGCTCTTCTTATATTCAACCTTGTAAGATGTTGCTTCAGGAACTGCATCCCAAGTAACTTCCATCCTGCTTTCTTCTGCTGTTCTCAACTGTATTTCTGGTGCCTTAAGTGGAAGGATATATCCCTCTGTCTTATACTTAGCTGATGCATATGTCTTTGTAACACCTGTTCTCTTCGCAACTGCTTCGAAATAATATACACCTGTTGCATCTGGTGCAAACTCCACTTCATTAGAAGTTGTGTTCCATGCTGTTATTGTCTTAGTATCTTTAAGTTCACCTGCTGCATTGTACATATTAACATCGATTAAGCCTGCACCATATGTACCAATTTCTCCATCAACTGTTACTGTAATTTTACCATTCTCATTATCATTAACTGTTCCTGTAACTGATACTCCCTCATATGCATCCCAGTTATCACTAAATGGTGAATATGTACCAGTAAGTGTTGAAGCATCAAATAATGTATCTGAACCAGATACAACCTTTAAGTTATTAACTACTGCTGTTGTACCAATAACTGCAAATCCAACATTAACATCGCCCATAAGTGCTTTTGAAGGTTCTTCCTCTGAAGACTTAAAGTTAACTTTGCCATCTGCTGTCTTGACTTCTGTAGTATACTTACCACTCTTTCTTGTTACTGTTACAGAATATACTGTATCATTTGTATACGCATTAACTACACTATTATATTTACCACCTGAATAAGAACCATTCGCCTTATTTCTGTAATAAACTAAATCACATATTCCACTGTTAGCACCTCTGAAACCAACTGCATAAAGATTTGCTGTTGACTTATCAATATCTGTAAATGCACCAACATAAAGTCCTGCACCTGACGATGCTGGCTTAGCCTTTACAGTTACATCTGCTGTAAGAGTAAAGTCCTTATCCTTTGCAACTGTATTATTCAATACAACATATGATGTATTACTAAATCCCTTAGATGATACACCACCTGTTGTAGCTGGCTGGAACGCTGTTATCTGTCCCTTATCTCTGATTACAGTAACAGGAACTGTTGTCTGCTGATCAACAAGTTTCATTCCTGTTATAGCCTTAGAAGTATCAATCTGCTCTAATGCTCTTACTGTAACAATATTACTGCTCTTTGTTCCTGCTTTTCTTACAGCATCAACCTTAACATTATACTTATAACCTGCTTCAAGACCATCCACTGTACAGCTAATAGCTGTCTTTGCCTTCTTAAATGCTGCTATTTCCTCTTCTGAAACAGTCTTAGTAGCTTTTGTAGGACAAGCTTCTGTATTCTTATATACATATACATTATATGACGAAGCTGTCTCAATATCTGCCCATGTAGCAGTTACCTTATTAACATCTCCTGTAGCACTGATTTCAAGCGCTGCTTCATACTGAATACCAGCTGTTGTTGCAGCACCTACTGAATCATCTGATGCAACACCCTTACCAACAACTCTGTAATAGTATGTACCAGACTTGCTTACTGTATCATCATACTTAAATGATGTCTCTTTTCCTGTATACTTATATACTTCTTCTGCATCATTCCAGTCTGGTTCTGCATCTGAACCATATGATGTCTTAACTCTCTCTACAGCATAATAAGCATCTGGTCCTTTTTCATTAACAGATAATCCAGAAACATCAACTGATACCTTTGATGGATCTGTTGTATCCTGTGTAGCTTTTATTGCTGATGCTTTTGCATTAGGAGCATCTATTTTGAAGAAATCTCCTGTTATTTCTAAGCTGTAAAATCTTACCTCTTTACCATTTGTAGTAAATATATAGTATGTATCGCCTTTTTTAGCATCATTAATCTTAAATTCTTTATTAGAAAATTTGGCTGATTCATACTCAGAAACAACAAAAGAATATGTTTCCCCTACCTGCTTTACAATACAAAAATTCATCTTAGTATTATTAATACCAACATTAACACTTATATCAGAATCTCTGTTTACAGTTAATTTTACATAACCGTTTTTAGGCATTGTATCCTTTGTAACAACTCCTGATTTTGCATCTGTTGTAGACATTGCCTCACTAGTTGATCCAGGTTTTACAGATAAGTAATCTCCTGAAGCACTTCCCTGACCAAGAGTACCTTTAACAGCCTCTATTTTAATTACCTCGCCATTTCCATCACTTATAGTTTTTGAAAAATCATCTGGCGTATCAGCTGCTTGTACATACTTATATGAAAGTTTAACACCTTCCTCGGCCTTAGCTGTAGTAGCAAACGCACCACCCAACAGCCATGTTGGGACTAATGTCAACGCCATGAGAACCGTCATGAACGCCGCCACAATCCGTTTTCTGTTCTTTTTCATAAATTGCCTCCTTGTTACTCAAAACGCTCTTAAAATTGAAAATACAGCGTTTTAATGATATTGAGGGACTGCGCACCTTTCCCTCGAAACTTTTATAAGATTATCACAATACCCCCCCCTAGTCAATCTAAACTATTGGTAACAATGACATCTCCAGTCCCCTATGCAGCATATGTTTTTGTGCATTTTTCACAATGCAGATGGCAATTAATATATTTTTTCTCTACAATCCGTCCAATCCGCCTTATTGCAAAGCCCATAACCACCGCATTTACTGGCTTCCGACATTTTCTCATATATTAGATGCATTGTAATTTTTCACAAATTTTAGGATTTTTTTATATTTTCTCTTATAAGTCAAAAAAATAACAATACCAGTGTTTATTTCTGGCATTGTTATTTCTCTAGCATAATTTTTATTCTATTGTTTGGCAGAATTGTATATCATTCATTGTTCATCAGGACATTTGTATCCTGCATTTATCATATTGGCTCTTAATTTCTCTCTGCATATTCCAAGTTTTCTTGCACCAACTTCCAGACTTATACTTCTATCCTCAACTAAAGAGTAAATCATCTGATTACCTCCCTGACTTATTCCTTTCTGTATCCCCTGCTTTATTCCCTTTTGTATCCCTCTGTCTTCCAGTCTCTGTGCAACATCACACATATTACTCACTCCCTCCTTATCTGCCAATATTTCTTCGTATCTGTTGTCCCCTGTCATAACCGCCAGAAACTTAAGTATCTCATCCACATGCTTAATTGTTGTCCTGTCATCAGGTATGTAATCCTTATTCTTCCTTTTATTAACAAAAAAGTTTGCTACAATTTTAAAATCACTTGTAAATTTAGATATCTGTTCATCTGTCAGCCATGCTATTTCAAAAACATTAACTTTAATATCATTGACATATTCATCCAGCCCTTCTGGAATATTTATTAATGACTTGAGATTCTTAGGAACATTCCATTTTCTTTCTGTTCCATAATATAACACAATTGTTATTACCGGAATCATATTCTTGTTGTTATATTGTTCTCTGTATGATGCCCCTTCATAGCCAAATATCCTTACAGGCATTCTATTTTCAATTCTGGTCTGATTCTCTATTCCATAAATAACTATATTCACATCGCCTTTCTTCCAGTACTTTGAAATATCCCGCTCCTGTTCGTGTAACTTTCCTTTATTATCCTTGTACTGTGATTTGACTACAGCATCTGCTAATGAATTGTCATTAACAACCCGTTCTCCTTTAAATAACAACACATTTACAATATCAGCAAATATATCATTATTATCTTCTAACATTTTCTCCGTTATATCTTTCTCTCCCAATGCCCCTCCTATCCTGCATTGGTCGTATGAAATTATTTCCCCTTTGCGTATATTCAATATATAATCAATATACCTGCATGTCAATACCGTAATTACGATTTATCATTATTTTTTAACTTCCTGCCGACACAAATACAAATTCTCCATACTCTCTCCCATCTCAGTACGCAAAAAGCTGTACAAGAATAAGAATCCATTCATTCTTGTACAGCCTTGATATAATGCCGGCAACGGGAATCGAACCCGTATGGGAGTATAAGTCCCGCAGGATTTTAAGTCCTGTGCGTCTGCCAGTTCCGCCACACCGGCGTGGTGCCCGCCAAAGCAGGCGTATTGTTAATACATATGATTTCCTCTGGCGTAGCCTAAGTGTCTCAAATGCGGTAACGGTTATGTAATACATCATGACGCTTTACTACCTGCAGATTCAACATATGCAGTGATAGGAGTGTAGCACATTGTTATGTTTATAGCAAGCAATTTTTTCCAGTTTCACCGTTTTGTCACAGTTTTTTCATAAACTGGCTGTTTTATATGTACATAAGTACCATATATCTTGGTACTTTGGTGTACAATCACTGTGCCTGTCTGGCTTTAATCGCCTCTATGCACTCATCATAACCACTGTAGAAATATTCTGAACATTCATCTTTCTTAAGTATGTATGTAAGAATCTCTGAAAATCTCTCTGCAAGATCACCATTCATGTGTCCCTCCCAGTCTGAGAAATCATCATCACTTACATCAAGAACCTCATTCTTAATAAGATTGCCATCAATATATTTCACATTGTTCTCATCACATATCTGTCTGAAATATGTATTAGCCTCATTTGCAGCACCCGAAACAACCGACGATGGTGGAATTGGTGTGGTAACACATATAAGCTCAATTCCATTATCCTTACAATACTTAACTATATTCTGAAAATATTTCTGCACCTTAGGATTAAGGTCATCATATGTCCATGGTGATGGATTAATCTTTCCCTTCTTATCAATTACCTTGGTACGGTAGAAAAATCCCAGTCCCTGATATGGTCCTTCTGTATCAATTCCGGCAACACCCTCAATCTGGAAATTCTTATATTCATCTGTCTTCTTTATAGCCATATATTTCTTAGCCGTTTTCCAATTCTTTGCAAATGCGTATCTTCTGAAATATATTGTCCTGAAGTCTTTATCCATAAGCTGGCTTACTATATACTCCATCTTAAGAGTTGAAAAAGGAAGCTGGCCATAAACAAGAAGATCTCCAAAATCTGAATCACGTTTCAGATTCTTGTCCCAATACTGATAATCAAGTTCAAGAATTATCTTCTTTACATCATTATTATTGCACGCTTCTCTGATCATATAATAATTATCAATCACCGTGGCACCCTGAATGCACATATTAACTGGATTAACTGCATATCCCATTTCCAGAAAATAATGCGGGTCAATTGAAGCCCTTCCATGTGAAGCTCCCACTACGATACAATCATAATCAGAGCCTTCATCCGGATTATCAACTGTATGGATTATATATCTTGCATACCCCGGCTGAACCATTACATAATTAATCGCTTCAACAAGTATGGTTATAACCGCAAAGAATACTATCACCCTCACATATTTTAATATCTCTTTAAATGCTTTATTCTTCATGGTATCCTGCACCTCTGATTAGAACTGGGCGTACATAAATCCACCCGATGTATTAGAAATATAGCCAAGCATTGCAACCGACATAACAAGAGCTATATATACAGCCCATCTGATAATCAGAGGCTTTCTGTCAAGAGCTTCCCTGATTACAATGCCTTTCTCTTTAAGTATGCTTATAATAAGCCATACAAAGCAGCCCACAAGCAATATTATTAAATCCAGCTGGCTTCCAGACATTTTTACAACGGCGTCCATGCTGAATGATGCATGTTTAAATGTGTTTCCCATAAGTCTGAATGCATCTGTAAGAGTAGCTGCGTTATCAAAATACCAGCTTATATTAACAAGTATAAATGTTCTTATTATCTGCCATCCTCTGTACCAGCGTGCATTCTTATTAATATGAGTTATTTTAAACATTTTTTCATAAACAGGTGCCATAATACTGCTAAAGCTCATGATTATACCATTGTACATACCATATACAATATACTTCCATGCTGCTCCATGCCATACACCTACTATAAAGAATATGAGTAAATCTGCCAGACATATAGGTAATGCCTTTGCCATGTATTTACCAAATCTTGTTTTACTATGTTTCTTGAAAAACTTACCCAGCTTATTCATAGCTTTACTTAAGCTGAATGGATAGAACACATAATCCTTCATCCATGTACCAAGTGTTATGTGCCATCTGCGCCAGAATTCTCCAATAGAGTGAGAGAAGAATGGCTGCCTGAAATTATCATCCAGATGAATTCCAAACATCTCGGAAGCACCCATAACCATATCAATTCCACCGGCAAAATCTCCGTATAGCTGTGCACAATACGCAAGAACGCCTATTATTACATATATTCCATGATACTGACCGGGATTATTAAATACCAGATCTGACACGACTCCTGCACGGTCAGCTATGATGAACTTCTTAAAAAGTCCCCAAGCCATACGTTGTAATCCATGCTGGATAACTACAAGATCATACTTGTGCTCTGCCAAAAACTGTGGTGCAAGTCTGTCATATCTTCCTATAGGTCCTTGTGTTATCTGTGGAAAATATGAAACAAACAACGCATACTTAAAAATGTTATTACATGCCTTTACCTTGCCTCTGTACACATCAATAACATATGATATTGACTGGAATGAATAGAAAGATATTCCAAGTGGAAGAAGCAGTGTAAATGTTGATATCCTGCCATTGCCACCAAATGCCTTAATTATGCCATTAACATTCTCAATCGCAAAATTATGGTACTTAACAACTGCAAGCACACCAAATACCAGAAGAAGTGCAATAACTACAACTCTCTTTTTATATGTCTTTGCCTTTTCTTTTAAAGCCTTTTTATCTTCTCTTGCCAGCCCTTCTGCTTTAAGACTCTCGGCAAGATTATTCTCTGTTCTCTCTAAAAGGATTCCTGATGTAAAAGTAACGATTGTTGTAAGTAATATGAATACAACAGTCTTATATCCCGAACATAAATAGTAGGCATAGCTTAATATCAAAAGCCATGCCCACTGTGCCTTTTTAGGTATAAGATAATATACAATTACTCCCACTAATAAGAATACCAGAAACCCGGTAGAAACTAGTGACATATTGTTTTACCCTACTTTCTGGATTAATCCTGCAGACGCTGAATCATCTCCCACATAGCCTCTGCTGAATTAAAGTTCTCAGGTACTATATCAACTGGTGTAATATCAATGTCAAATGCATCGTTTAACTCACCAACAAGTGATACAATATCAAATGAGCTGAATATTCCATCATCAATAAGAGTATCACATACTTCATAATCCACATCGCTGTTAATTTCATTCAAAATGTCTAATAACTGATCCATAATAAACCTCGCAAAAAAAATTATTAATCACACATCTGTGAACAGAAAACATTCTATCTTCTCGTTCACATATAGTCAATCATATTTTGTTACAAAATTGTAAAATTATTGTGTACTAATGCTGTTTATTAAAAAAGTATCCACTGGATTTCTAACAATCCTGTAGCCAGTCTTCTTTGAATACATCACAATTGCCGGCATTCGACGGCTCAGGAACAGATATATTCCCTCTGTAACAGAATACGCTCCAATATTATAAAATGCTATCATATCACCAATCTTAGCATCTTTTAATTCAAGATTCTTAACAATTACATCTCCTACTGTACATAATGAACCGCATATGTTATATGGCTGCACTCCCTGTGAGTACACTTCCACCTCATGATCTGCGCCATCAGCAAACCCTTCTGTGTACTCCATTGGAATGAATTCACATCTTGGTTTCTTCATAGCCATAGCCTGTCCATAATAATTAATATGATTAATTCCGCTGTCAATAATTGCGTATCTTGTTGTGTCATTCATCTTCATATCAGCAATTCTGCTTATAAGTATTCCACAGGTAGCTGCAATATATCGTCCCATCTCAAGAGTAACATTGAACTTTTCGGACATTTCTTTAATCATCACAGCAAACTCTTTAAGCTCGTCAAAATCAGCATTCATGGCATCACATTTGTCTGTAACAAAGTAATCAACTGACAGGCCGGGACCATACTCAATCTCATTAAGCTTAACGCCATGTTCAGCCTCACATGTATGTGCAATTGCCTGTAACCATACAACTTCAGATTCTATCTGGCTTAATTTCTTCTTCTGGGTTCCTGAATAACACTGTATTCCCTCAATGATAATTCCCTTGAGTTCATCTTTTCTGTCAGCAATCTCATATATCTGACGCTCATTAATACCGAACTGGTTGCCGCTTGTAACTCTTATTAGGACCTTAACCTTGATTCCACATTCAACTGCACACGCATTGATAAGCTCAAGCTGATTGAGAGATTCTACTGTGTAGATTCCAACTGCACCGGTTTTCATTGTATAAAGAATATCTTTCTTTTCCTTATTAACACCCGAAAGTACAATCTTCTCCCTGTTTATGCCTTCTTTTTCGCATATCGCAAATTCACCCGGAGAACATACCTCGAATTTGTCAAGCTTCTTGTCAAGCACGCTGATAAGAAACGGATTAGCCTTCATTGCATAACACACTGTAACACCGCATCCCAAAATCTGCTGCATGGCATCAATCCTTGCACATAGCTCATCTGTGTCAAATATATACGATGGTGTTCCACATTTTATGGCAATCTCTTTTAATTCATTAACTCCTACCATCCTATGCCTCCTGTTCTTTATATATCTTCATAAGTTCTTTTCTGTCAATTTTACCATTCTTAGTAATCGGCATTGTTTCAACCTTAACGAGCACATTTGGAATCATCACTGTGGCACTTTGTCTTTAAGAGCATGTGTTACGCCCTTTCTGTCAAGCTCACTTGTTCCTTCTATCTCAAAGAATCCGAGAATCTTATTCTCATCTGTATCAAATATACAGCAGCTTCTTAGAAGTCCCTCTATAGCATTCATGTATGTCTCAATTTCGCCCAGCTCGATTCTGTGTCCCATATGCTTAATCTGGAAGTCCTTTCTTGATGAGAAGAAAAGTTCACCATCTTCACTATAGTAACCAAGATCACCTGTGCGGTATATAGTTTCCAGATATCTGTCATTAAGAGGATTCTGTACAAATGCTGCTGCTGTCTTTTCAGGATTACGCAGATACCCCATGGTTACAGCTGTTCCGGATACACATATTTCCCCTAACTCGCCTGGTCTTCCTGCATCAACAAGCTTATCCTCGTCATCTAACAGGAATACTCTTTCATTGGCAAATGGCTTTCCCATCGGAAGCTTCTCGTCAAGACCAAACTCTCTGTCAATAACATAATATGTACAATTACATGTTATCTCTGTTGGTCCGTAAAGATTAACAAACATTGCATCCGGATACTGCACTCTCCATGCATTAAGATGCTTTATAGGCATAACCTCTCCACTGAACATAATCTTATTAAGTGAAGATGGTCTTTTATACTCGAATCCATTAAGAGTTGTTACTATACATAGCGCTGATACAGCCCATATAATAGTTGTAACCTTTCTGTCATCAAGGAAATCAAGCAGTTTGGTTGGGAACGAAAAGCACATCTTAGGAATAAGCTGTAAGGTTGCGCCTGTCTTTAAACTTGAATATATATCCTTAACTGATACATCAAAGTCAAAAGGTGCCTGATTACCTATAACATCCTCATTAGTAATTCCAAATGTTTCCGTAAAGCAATCAATAAAATCTATTGTTGAACGATGATTGACAATAACTCCCTTAGGAACTCCTGTTGAACCTGATGTAAATATTGAATACAGAGGATCTGTATCAAGTGCCTGTTCTCTTATCTTTTCCAGTCTCTCCTGAGCCTCTGAATCCACAGCCTGTCCGTCATACTCTTCAAGCAATTCGTCAAGATTAATAATCTCGCCCTGAAATCCGAGCTTTTCTGCTTTCTTGGCTGACTTATTATCTACAACCAGAATATCTGCCTGGATCGTATCTAATATAAGATTAATTCTCTCAGCCGGATGAGTTGTATCAAGCATACAGTAATATCCGCCTGCATACACAATTCCCATAAATAAAGATAATGTATTACATGTCTTATCCATATACACAGGAACTCCCTGTGTAGGCTTAATCTTAAGTGAGAGACAGCTTCCTATGAACTTTGCCTGATTCATAAGCTGTGTGTATGTAAGTTCATTATTCATGTCCGCACACGCTGTCTTTTCCCCATACATTCTCTGTGAGTTTTCAAGAAACTCTAATACATTCTTTTCCATTACCTTCTCCTTTTACTTCTCACTCTTATCTTTTCTGAATACAAGCAGCTTACTTATAACATAATTAAGTATAATTACCACAACCTGCGCAATAAACTTTATTAACATACTGTTGAAATGCAGCATTGTAATGAACACAAGAAGAATTATCTCCTCAATTACAAGAGTTAATACTCTTCCACCCGCAAATGAAACCAACTGTTTCATAAATTCTTCCACAGTCTTAGTTGGTGCTGCAAACACCCATATCCTGTTAGTAAAGAATGCAAAAAGTACTGCAAGTACCCATGATATAACATTTGCAATAAGCTCATTAATTCCCATTGCAACATTAAAGAGCGCATATGAACCAATACTTACTACTGTTGTAAGTACTCCAAAGAAAAGATATAAAAGCACTTCCTTATACTTCTTATACAATGGTTCAAACACCCTCAGACCCGGCAGATGCATAATCTTATCAAATATATCCGGCTTAGTTTCCTGCATATTATTATCTGTATTGTTACTCATAATTACCTCACTGTTTTTATTAATATAATGCCACATTATTTTATACTTTTATCAATAACAAATCAACTAAAAAAGACGCTGCTTATTATATTCTGCAACGTCTTTAGAAACATTTTTTCTATTAAACCTTTTTCCTATCTGAATAAATGCCCTAACTACAAGCACACATAATATAATTATTATTGCAAGGTGATAATTAAGGAACCTGTCCCCAATATCACTCTGTATATCACACATTATCAGTAAAAATGCTATCTCTACTATCCAGTCTGTCAATCTGTGTTGTTCTGCATTAAGAAATGCCACAACAGCAGGAATAACATATATAATACAGTAATGACCTGAATGTGATGGTGCAGTTATAAGAACCATACTGACAGCAAGTATACGCTCCCACCAGTTCTCATATAATGGTGCAGCTACAAGCAATATCAGACATATTGCATATGTAAGCCACTTAAGAACATTTATCAGAATATCACTAATCCCTGCTCCCTCTCCCATAAAACTTACAATCGCAGCCGTCAATGTTGCACCACTTGTACTCTTGTAATCTGCTACATTCAGTTTCATATTATTAAACATCTGAGAAAGATTCGATAAGCCTCCCTCAAAGAAGAAGAACGGTCCTATACCTATTATAATTCCGTATATTACTGTTCTTACAGCTTCTTTCCACTGCTTATTATATAACAATAATATTCCAAGCAGCGCCGGAGTCATCTTAAACGCTGTTGCTATGGCAAGCGCTATAAGCGCAAGTTCTTTCATAAAACGGTTATCGCTGTCATAGTAAAATATAAAAAACATTATACAGAACAATGTTAATATTATTGTATTGGCTCTCTCATATGAAAATATCATTGGTGCTGATACACACATAGCCGCCGCTGTAAATATTTTAAGCTTGTTGCTTCCATTCTTACATGTTCTGATAAGCTCATAAATCATCACAATGCCAATTGTCGCATATATAAGATAAATTATAAGGAACTGTGGCTCCTTATACATATCAAGAAAATAATCAGCTTCATAATAAGGCTCCATATTTACAAGTCTTGAGAAGAAATACATCATCATGTATGTCAGTGGAGGATACGCTTTCTCCTGCAAGCCCAGATAAGCAGTATTATGATAAACATCTCTTCCTGAAGAATATCCAACAACATTGGTTGTATCAGCAAAGAAATCATTGCATTTCAGGAAAAATATCGAAAACTGCCTTCCACCTTCTCCCTCTATAAATATACCGAACAACCATACAAAAAATGAAGCTATAACTGCTACTATAAATATTATTTCGAAACTCTTTCTCGATCTAAAAAACTCTCTGACCTTCATAATCTCTCCATCAATTATTTTTTGTCGAAATTCAGTCTTTCTTCTTCAACAACCAATGGTCTGTTCATCAATCTCTTATTCATACTGAGAATATATTCTCCCATAAGTCCGATGAATATAAGCTGTAACGCACCAAGGAAGCACACCAAAATAATAAGCGGTGCCATCCCTGCTGCAAATCTGTCCCAGTATATAAGCTTTAATATAAGATATACAATAGCAACAATCACACTTATAAAGCCAACTCCTGCACCAACAAATGTTGCAAGTCTTAAACCAATCTTAGTATATGATGTAAAGCTTAACATAGCTGCATCATACAGTGTAAAGAAGTTATTGTGTGTCTTTCCTGCTCTTCTCTGAGCCTGTGTATATTCTATCTCTGTCTTCTTAAAACCTAACTCTCCAACAATTCCTCTTATAAAAGGAATTGGATCTTTCAAATCTCTTAATACCTGTACAAACGACTTGTCATAAAGTCCGAAACCTGTAAAATGTTCTATCTGTTCAACAGATGACATCTTCTTGATAAGCTTGTAATAGCATGTTCTTAAGAAATACATTATAGGATTTTCTTTACTTGATGACTTTACTGCACAGACAATCTTGTAACCCTCTTCCCACTTTGCAACAAGTCTTGGAATAACATCAATAGGATCCTGAAAATCTGCACACACTGGAATAGTACAATCGCCTGTTGTCTGTAATATTCCATAATATGGTGAATTGAACTGTCCGAAATTCTTAGCATTAAATATTGCCTTAATCTTAGGATTGTTCTCACATAATCTTCTAAGTCTTACCCTTGTTGTATCTGTCGAATCATTATCTATAAAAAGTATCTCATAATCGTACTGTGGAAGATTCTTTGCAAACATGGCAATAATCGCCTCACTTAACGGTTCTACATTTTCCTCTTCATTATAACAAGGAACCATTATACTTATCTTCTTCATAGCATCTCCTTCTTGCACCATTCAACTGTTTCTGCAATTCCCTCAGAAAACTTATAATCTGGTGCAAACCCTGTATCTTTAACTAAATCCTGTATATCTGCACACAGGTACATAACCTGTCGCGGACCATAGGCAACTTCACCAAAACCAATCTCTGCTTCCGGATTAACTGCATCTCTTATATCTTCGATATATTCCTTAAGCAGTCTTGCCTCTCCTCCACCAATACAGTAAACCTTGCCATTAATACCTTTTTCTCCTAATAAATAAAATGCCTTCCCCGCGTCCTTGGAGTACAGATAATCCCACATCTGCTCTCCCTTTGTACATGATGGCTTCTCTCCTCTTAACAGCTTTCCTATTGTAGACATAACCATCGTAGCACTTCCGTCATATGGACCATACACGCTTAATATTCTTGTCCATATATGTCTGATTCCCAGCTTTTCACACTGGACTCTTGTCATCTGTCCGGCACACAGCTTTGCCATTCCATAGCCATTCTCTGGAAATACAGGAACCTCTGCATTAAGCTTTCCTTCAACTCTTCCATATTCAGCCTGTGAACCGGCGCCTATGAATACACTACACTCAAGCGCAGCTGCTGCATTAACAGCATCCAGTGCATACTTTACATTCATATTCTGTATATACATGTCATTGCGGCAGTCACCAAATGTTCCATCCCACCCAAAATGATAGAACACATCCGGCTTAATCCCTGTCGACTGCACAAGCTCAGGCAGCTTATCAAGTCCGCTAAGGTCACATTCAACTTTTTTAATCATATCTGATTCTTTTATTCTGTATGCGCGCTTTGAGTCTTTTCTCACAACTGCTATAACCTTAACATTATTTTTTACCAGTGCATCGATTAACCCTAATCCAACTGCACCGGTACACCCTGTTACAACTGCCGCCTGCATAGTGCCTCCTGTTATCTTTATTACTCTTCATCCATTAACGGAATAAACATCTGTTTCTTTAATTCTTCTCTTGGAAGGAACGGTGCAAGATCCTCCAATGGAGGGCTTACAAGTGTACCATCCTCTAATCTCTTAGTACTGCTCTTAGGTTCCCATACCTGCTTAGTATCTGTAAATATCTCACAGAATACAGGTCCGTCTTCCTTTAATACCTCATCTACAGTCTTCTTCATCTCTTCATTAGATGATGCACTGTAATACTTATATCCAAAAGCCTCTGCAATCTTCTTGAATTCAGGGAATGAGAGGTCTCCTGATTCTGGTCCGATTCCAATCTTGCAATGCTCCTTAAACAGATTATTCTGCGTAAGTCTTATTGAATGATATCCATTATTATTGATAAGGAATATCTTGATTGGAAGCTTATTAGTAAGTATTGTCTGTAATTCCTGAAGGTTCATCATTATACTTCCATCACCCTCAAGACATATTGTATTTCTTCTTCCGCCGCCGATACATGTTCCAATCGCAGCAGGGAGTCCATATCCCATACTTGCTATAGCACTGTTATTAGCCATACGGCTTCCCTTCTGGATTACATATGCCTGATTACCTACAACACAACATGCACCGTTAGATACTGCTGTGAGACTGTTCTCTGGAAGTCTGCTGCTTAAATATCTTACAAATGCGTATACATTTGCAGTGCTTCCATTCTCCTCCCACTGTCTTGGCTGTACTGCCGGATATTCCTTCTTCCATCTCTGTGTTGTTGCAAGCCACTCCCCGCCTGCTGATACAGGGGCGATATCTGTTGCCTGCTTATCAAGCTTTGTGAGGAAATCCTTCGCGTCTGCCCATACCGGCATCTCAACATGGATAGTTGGCTTCTTTAATTCCGCCTTATCAACATCAACCATTATGACCTCTGCTGCCCTTGCCCATGTCTTCCAGTTATAGCCTGTCTGTCTTATAGATATTCTTGTACCTACAGCAAGTATTAAATCGGCATTCTGAATAGCCAGTTACCCGGTCTGTCACCCATATTACCTGCTCTTCCACAATACAGAGGATTATCGTCTTCTATTAAATCTACTGCATTCCAGTATGTAACAATAGGTATATTAAGCTTCTTGGCAACTGACCTGAACACATCATAAGCACCCGAAAGTCTTATTCCATAACCAGCATGGAATACCGGTCTTTTGGCATTCTTAATCTTCTCAAGGACAGTCTTAACAACATCTTCACTTACCTGTGGTGGAAGCTTTGCATCGTCCTCTGCCGGATCATATCCTTCAAGCTCATCAGTCTCAATATATCCACCCTGAAAATTAACCGGGATATCAATCCATACTGGTCCCGGTCTTCCTGTTGTTGCAAGATGCCATGCTTTTTCAAGTGCATAACGGATATTCTTAGGATCTTCTATCATAGTTGCATACTTTGTCATATTAGACACTGACTTAACTATGTCATATTCCTGGTCTCCCATTGCACGGAGTGGTGTCTCTGTATACTGAAGTGCATATCTCGAAGTTGTATCATAACGAACCTGTCCACTTATAATAAACATAGGAATGGAATCAAGCCATCCGCCTACTACACCTGTAAGCGCATTAGTTCCTCCAGGACCTGTTGTAACACATACTGCTGCAATTCTGTTATCAATTCTTGCATATGCTTCGGCAGCTATTGCACACGCCTGCTCATGATGATTGTATGTTACCTTAAGATTCTCATTATGTCCCAATGCATCATTAAGATGCATTGCTCCTCCACCTACTACAGAAAATACATCTGTAACGCCATGTTCCACAAGGAAATTAGCAACATAATCTGCCAAACGAATTTTCATAAACTGCCCTCCACACATACCGTTTAATTATCTTTAATTACTGATTAACTGCTTCCTTAATAGTCTTAGCCATATAATCAATCATTTCATCTGTCATTCCAGGATATACTCCTACCCAGAATGTATCTCTCATAATTCTGTCTGTTGTATCAAGTCCGCCTACAACTCTGTAACCTTCTCCTGTTGCTCTCATCTCATCAAAGCATGGATGCTTTATAAGATTTCCTGCAAAAAGATTTCTTGTCTGTACTCCATGGCTCTCTACATACTCAACTACTGCCTTTCTGTCAATTCCTTCCTTTACTGTTATAAGGAATCCGAACCAGCTTGGTCTTGAGTTCTCACATGGTACAGGAAGAATTACCTTATCTTCTATATCTGCAAGCGCTGCTCTTAATCTGTCAAAGTTATGTCTTCTTCTCTCAACGAATGATGGGAACTTCTCAAGCTGAGCACAGCCTACTGCTGCCTGCATATCTGTTGCCTTAAGATTATATCCAAAATGTGAATATACATACTTATGGTCATATCCTAATGGAAGTTCTCCATACTGCTTGTCAAATCTGTGTCCGCAGAGATTGTCTCTTCCTGATGGGCATACACAGTCACGTCCCCAGTCTCTGAATGAACGGATACACTTATTAAGAAGTGCATTATTAGTATATACTGCTCCGCCTTCACCCATTGTCATATGATGCGGTGGGTAGAAGCTGCTTGTTCCGATATCTCCAATAGTTCCTGTGAACTTCTCTTCTCCATTGATTGTGTACTTAGAACCAAGTGCATCACAGTTATCCTCTACAAGCCAGAGATTGTGCTTGTCACAGAATGCCTTGACTGCTGAAAGGTCAAACGGATTACCAAGTGTATGAGCAATCATAACAGCCTTAGTCTTATCAGAAAGGGCATCCTCAAGCTTTGTAACATCAATATTGTACTGTGGGATAGTAACATCAACAAATACAGGTACTGCACCATACTGGATAGCTGGTGTTATTGTTGTAGGGAAACCTGCTGCAACTGTAATAATCTCATCACCTCTCTTGATTCTTCTGTCTCCGAGAAGTGGTGATGTAAGTGCCATAAATGCATTGAGATTGGCAGAGGAACCAGAGTTTACTACTGATACATACTTAACTCCGAGATATTCTCCAAGCTTCTTCTCAAATTCATCTGTATAACGGCCTGCTGTAAGCCAGAATTCAAGTGCTGAATCAACAAGATTCATCATTTCCTTGCTGTCATATACTCTGCTTGCATATGAAATTCTGTCGCCTTCCTTATACTGCTTCTGATTATGGTATTTCTTGCAGTATTCATCTACAATACCAAGAATCTCCTGTCTTGCTTCTAATTCATTCTTATTTTCAAACATATCATATCCTCTTTCTTGCTTTTATTAACTTTGCCCTACACTGCAAAGAATTCTTCAATCTCTTTATCCATACATGCAACAACATCTCCACCTGCTGCATATACCTTTGACCATTCAACGCTCTTCTCAATTGCTGTATCAAAGTTCCATCTAGCTTCCATCCAAATGTTGTCTTTAACTTTGAACAGTCTAACTTTAAGAAGTTAGCTTCATGAGGTCCTCCGTCATACTTATTAATCCATGAAAGACCTTCTCCCCACTTGTTACAGAATGTATCTACAAGTGTTCCTGTTGTTATGCAGTCACTTTCATCCGGTCCTACATTATAGAAACCTGCATACTTCTTATCACTGTACTGTTCTTTCGCAATCATAAGGTATGCTGCAAGCGGTTCAAGTACATGCTGGTATGGTCTTGTTGAATGTGGATTACGTACAATTATATCTTCCTTCTTAACTGCCGCCCTTACACAGTCAGGAACTATCCTGTCATTAGCAAAGTCTCCTCCACCTATAACATTACCGGCTCTTGCTGTTGAAACTGCAACTTCCATATCATTGAAAAATGAATTGATATAACTGTGTGTTACAAGCTCTGAACATGACTTGCTGTTAGAGTATGGGTCATATCCGTCAAGAGGCTCGTTCTCTCTGTATCCCCATGCCCACTCATTATTATGGTAAACCTTATCTGTTGTTACATTTAAAAATGACTTCACACATGGGTTAAGTCTTACACACTCACAGATATTAACAGTTCCCATAACATTAGTCTCATAAGTATATACAGGATTCTTGTATGAATCCCTTACGATAGGCTGTGCTGCCAGATGAAGCACTATCTCAGGCTGTGTCTCCTCAAATACCTTCTTAAGATGTTCAAGGTCTCTGATATCACCTATTACAGAATTCATCTTATTCTCTACATCTGCCATTGAGAAAAGATTAGGCTCTGTAGGTGGAACAAGTGAATATCCTGTCACTTCAGCTCCTGCTTTTACAAGGATTCTGCAAAGCCATGAACCTTTAAATCCTGTATGTCCTGTAACAAGGACTTTTTTCCCTTTATAAAAACTTAAATCCATTATAATCCTCCCGGTTTAGTCCCATTTCTTCCAAGGAGCAGTTCCCGTTGCAAGATACTTCTCAAGCATATCCATCTCTCTCTTAGTATCCATGCACTGCCAGAAGCCCTTATGCATATAGGACATTAACTGACCTTCCTTTGCAAGTCTTTCAAGTGGTTCTCTCTCAAATACAGTATCATCGCCATCTATATAATCAAATATCTCAGGATTAAGCACCATATAGCCTGCATTGATAGGTGCACCGTCTGTATGGCTCTTCTCTCTGAACGACTTGACAGCATTATCTCCTCCGATATCAAGCACACCCTTCTGCTGTTCAAGCATTACAGCTGTAAGTGTTGCAATTTTGCCATGCTCCTTATGGAACTCAACAAGCTTGTTCATGTCTACATCACAGACACCGTCTCCATATGTCATAAGGAATGGCTCATCGCCAACATATTTCTGTACACGCTTGATTCTTCCACCTGTCATTGTATTAAGGCCTGTATCTACAACAGTAACTTTCCATGGCTCACAATGCTGCTCATGAATTATCATGTCATTGCCACCCTTAGTAAAATCAAAAGTAATATCACTGTTGTGAAGGAAATAATCAGCAAACCATTCTTTAATTACATACTGCTTGTACCCTGCACAGATAATGAACTCATTAAATCCATAATAAGAATACTCTTTCATAATATGCCATAATATTGGCTTTCCACCTATTTCAATCATAGGCTTTGGCTTATACTGGCTCTCTTCACTTATTCTTGTTCCAAATCCCCCGGCTAGTAATACTACTTTCATTCCATTCCTCCAATAATGATTAATTCTGTTCTTTTCTCCAGTGCTCCAGTGTCTCTCTAAGAGTCTGCTCAAGTGGAATAAGAGGCTCCCAGCCTACTTCCTTCTTAATCTTGCTTATATCCGGTTCAATAATCGGTACATCTACCGGTCTTAATTTTGCAGGATCCACCTTTACCTCTATATCTTTGTCTGACATCGCTATAATTTTATTTAATATATCCTGTATAGCAATAGCATGTCCTGTTCCAACATTGTAAGTTTCTCCGCGTTTACCACCAGCAACAAGCTTTGCATATGCTTTAACTACATCCCTTACATCCGTGAAATCACGCTTTGCGCTCAGATTTCCAACATTAATAACCGGCTCCTGTTTACCCTTTTCAATATCGGCAACCTGTTTACAGAAATCTGCAACTACAAACATAGGTGTCTGGTTAGGTCCAATATGATTAAACGCCCTTACCATCATTATATCAAGACCGTATGCATCAGAATATATTCTTCCAAGCATATTCTGACATGACTTGGTTGCAGCATATATATTCCCCGGTCTTACAACATTATCTTCTATGATTGGACATTCATCTTTCTTAATATGTCCATATTCTTCACCAGAACCTATTAAAAGCACCCTTGGCTTTTTTTCCACAAGCCTTATTGCCTCTAACAGATTAATGCATCCTTTTATATTAACATCAACTGTAAGTGTAGGATTTTTCCACGAATATGCTACAGATGACTGTGCTGCAAGATGAAACAGATAATCTGCCTTTTCTTCCTCAAGCAAAGTTCTTATCTGTTCCATGTCAAGAATATCCAGATTTCGTACAGTTGCATTATCCATTGTGAGTGTTTCTTTAACTGTCTTTGTTACAGTTACTTTATACCCCAGATCGTCCGTCAGGTGTCTTACCAGATATGGACCTACAAATCCACCTCCGCCAATTACTAACGCCTTCATATATTACCTCTTTCCGTTATATCAAACATTGTCAGGACAGAATATCTGCCCTGACAAGTTAAATTACGTTTATTATTTTGTTGAAACTTCTTTCTCAACTAATGCAAGATCATTCTTTACCATTCTCTCTACTAACTCCTGGAATGATATTTCTCTCTTCCATCCAAGCTTCTTCTCTGCTTTAGCAGGATTACCAATAAGAAGTTCAACCTCTGCCGGTCTGAAGAATTTAGGGTTTACTGAAACAACAACCTTTCCGGTTGCCTTGTCTCTTCCTACCTCATTAACTCCTTCTCCCTCGAATTCAACTTCGATTCCAGCAGCCGCAAATGCAGTCTTTGCAAACTCTCTTACTGTTCTTGTCTCATTTGTTGCTATTACATAATCATCTGGTTCTTCCTGCTGAAGAAGAAGCCACATTGCTCTCACATAATCTTTAGAATGTCCCCAGTCTCTCTTTGCATCAAGATTTCCAAGTTCTACATGATCCTGAAGTCCTAACTTTATTCTTGCTACTGAATTAGTTATCTTTCTTGTAACGAACTCTTTTCCTCTTCTCTCTGATTCATGATTAAAAAGGATTCCTGAGCAGGCATACATATTATAACTTTCTCTATAATTTCTTGTAATCCAGTGTCCATAAAGCTTTGCTACACCATATGGGCTTCTTGGATAAAATGGTGTATCCTCTGTCTGTGGTATTGCCTGTACCTTACCAAACATTTCTGATGTTGATGCCTGATAGAATCTGCACTCCGGCTTTACAATTCTTATTGCTTCAAGCATATTTGTTACACCAATAGCATCTATATCTGCTGTTGTACATGGTGTATCCCATGATGTTGCAACAAATGACTGTGCTGCAAGGTTATATACCTCATCAGCCTGTGAAATTTTCATTGCAGATATAAGAGATACTATATCCTGCATATCAGCATAGATAAAATGTATCTTGTCCTTAATATGGTCAACATTACCATAATCTACAACACTCTTTCTTCTCATAAGACCATATACATTATAGCCCTTTTCAAGAAGAAGCTCAGCTAAATATGAACCATCCTGACCTGTTATTCCTGTGATTAACGCATTCTTCATAATCAATCTCCAATCCAATCTATTATAAATACTGTGTCTTGCCCTCTTCTCTTAATTTGGCAAGTACTTTCTTGATTTCTCCTGCATTTTCCTTTGTTGAAATAAGTGTTGCATCTTTTGTATCAACAACTATCATATCTCTTAATCCAACTGTTGCAATAAGCTTTTCTGCTCCCTCTATAACACAGTTCTGTGTATTAACTGTAACAACATTGCCATTGACAACATTGCCATTGTCATCGTTTTCTTTAATACGTCCAACTGCAAGCCATGAACCTACATCATCCCAGCCAAAATTACCAGCTAATGTATAGATATCTGAAGCCTTCTCCATGATACCGTAATCTACTGACTGTGACTCAAGTCCAGGGAACTCTGCCTGAAGAACTGTATCTTCATCAGGTGTTCCGACAGCAGACTTAATCTTCATAAGACCATCAAATGTTGATGGCATAAACTTCTTAAAACATTCAAGTATTGTAGAAACCTTCCATACAAACATTCCTGAATTCCAAAGGTATGAACCGTCTGCAAGATATGACTTAGCTGTATCTAAATCCGGCTTCTCAACGAATTTCTCTACAGAATATGCAACACCATCGCAATTATTCTTATTGTACTTGATATAACCATATCCTGTTTCTGGATAATTAGGTGTTATACCAACTGTTACAAGGTTACTTCCCTTTTCCGCAACCTCACATGCATTAACAAATGTATCCTTAAATATATCATTACTCTTAATAAGATGGTCTGATGGCAATACTATCATAACTGCATCTTCATACTTAGCTGCTACATGAACTGCACCAAGTCCTATACATGGTGCTGTATTTCTTCCTATAGGCTCACAGAGAATATTCTCCTCTGGAATACCTGGAAGCTGCTGCTTTACAAGTTCTCTGTAATTAGCATTAGTTGCTATATATACATCCTCTATATCAACTAATGGGCTTATTCTCTCTACTGTCAACTGAATCATTGTCTTACCATCATCGGTTAATGACAAAAACTGCTTTGGAAGATTAACCCTGCTTCTAGGCCAGAATCTTTCTCCTTTTCCACCTGCCATAATTAATGCTGTTTTTTTCATGATATACCTCGATTCTTAAGAAAATATCGTAGTGGTAAAGTTTGCAAAAATGCACACTTTCACACTTATACATGTTGTTGAATTATATCCTTATTATATACTTTTGTCAATATTTTACCAGTCCATAATTACGCTAACACCCCTCGATTTTCTGCCTTTTCTGACGAAAAAAGCCAGATACACTTCTGCATCTGACTTTATAATTAATTATCTGCCAAAAGGCTTTTTCTCTGCTTGATATAGAATATAACTCCAAGAACCACCCATACTATAAGAAGTATATATGATTCCTTGCCAAAATGTACTCCCTCAAGCCCCGGAATAGGGATAAGCTGGAGAACCATGAATGCTATTGAAAATACAAGTCCTACAACAGCCATTATTTTAAGGAATGGCGTACCATCCTTATCTTTTTTAATAGTTACAAGTGTACATGCACATGTACAGAAATATCCGATTGAAGCACCAATTGCTGACATATCAACAAACCATCCAAGAGCCTCTCTGCTGCTGCCTGCGGAATAGTATCAAAACCCGCTATCTGATAGTGGAATCCCCATTTAAGCACATCAAATGTTCCATCAATTCCGTCTACTATAAGCCCTATAGCTGTGGAATTCATTGGTACATTTGTAAGATACGCTGCTACTAAAAACCATCCACATGTGTATGCTGCTGTTTTACCAAAACACGCCTTTGTAAATGTAAATTCTCCGCCCGCCTTTGGAAACTTAGGAACCATATATGCATCGGATTTAACTGTCTTTTTAACTCCTCTGACTTTACTTCATTATTACTAATGCTTAATATAACCTTTCTGTGTTCATTTGCATACGCAAGCATACATTATGTTGAACAAAAACACCAGTACTTTTTACATATAATTTACATCTTTATTTTTGTTGTATATTATACTTCTTCATAATATCATCAAATTCATCATAATGAACAAATATAAATTTCCCTAAATCTGTAGCTTTTGCATCTGCCGGAATTATAAGCAGCGACCACAGCTGTTCACTCGCAGCCGGGTCATCAGGATATACATCCGCAACTAAATCATTAGGTGCAACATGGAATCTTACAACATCTTTATCTCCAACCTGATATACATCTTCCCCATAAGCCGATGCATCTTCAAGGCATGAAGAAGCTATTGTCGCATTTAAGTTAGTAAATGTAATCTTAGAATTATCTACTGCCAGTTCATCCTGATGAACATTTTTATTCTTAACAAGAACTGCTGGATTCTGATATAAATTTACACCACCATGATCTGCTGTTATGATAATAGTAGTATTGTCATACAGTCCTTTAGCTTTAAGTTCCTCAATATATTCTGAAATAATCTTGAATGAACCTCTTATCTGACTGTCAACTCCAACTGAATTTTCTTCTACACGCTCAGCATTCTCATTCATAACATAAGGACCATGTGCTCCATTAAGATGATACATAACAAATGTATTCTTCTTATCCTGAGCTGTTATTCCGTTGTTCTTGTAATCTTCATAGAACTGTACATCATCCATTTTATACATATTAGATGAGTTGTCCTTAATAGCAACATAATTACTAAAATCTCCTGTATATAACCAGAAATGCTGCTTTAAAAACTGTGGCATCGCATAAAATGACACCAGCTTGTACAGGCATCCATAGAAACCTCTGTTTGAAGTAACAACATATTCCTGCTCAAATTTAAGATTATCAACATTTTCCTTATCACAGTAATCAAGATAAAAATACTCTGTATATAGCTTTACCTGATAATTCTCATCCTGAAGATCTTTAAACAATGTTGAACTTTCATATGCTTCCTTATAGAAATCGCTTGTTTCCTGTTTTGCATTATAATCAATTTTACCAGTAAGAATTGTAGGAATTCCCAATACTGTTGGAGAACCACCCGCAACAGCATCTTTGAAATATGTAAAATCCTTCAGTTCATCTTTATATTCATCAACTGAAAGTGCCATATCCTCAAACCAGCTTGCATCAAGTGTATCGACAACGAACATAACTGTGTTCTCTTTAGACGACAACTCAAACTCACCATTCTTGGTTACTGCAAAGTCATTAACAATTGTCTTGTGTGTTGTCATTATCATAACAACTAAAGATACAATCTGCATTGCAGTTAATAACATGCTTCCCCATCTTGCAATGAGTTCCATTACATTTTTCTTAAATATGTAAATAACCTGTGGCGCAACAAAACATATTATCCATGCCACTATACTGATTATTCCATTAACCTTATATGCTGACCAGTTTATCTGATTACCATTAAGTGACTTAAATGCCGGATTAAGAAAATTACCCTGTACATAAAATCCCAGGCCCAGACTCAATACAAGTAATACATATGAATCAAAGATTCTCTGCTTAAACATCAATGCACCAACTATATATATAGCGAGCAGCATTATCGCAGCAAGTATAAGAATCACCGGTACAATTTCCCCGAAATCTACTGAAAACTCATCAATATTGCTCAAATATAATGAACTCGGCATATACACTGCAAATGTAAAAACAAGAAACAGTGATACAGGAAGGAGTTTTAATATTCTCTTTTTAAACATCTTTTCTCTCCTGCCTGTTCTATTTGTCTTCAGTAGAAGCCTTGTTTACCACGATGTCATCGCTCTCTACTTCTTTATTTCTATTCTCATCAATACCAAGCTTTTCGTTAACCTTCTTCTTAGCCTTTCTCCAATAGATACCTACAGCAGCACCAACTGCAATTACAACACCTGCAATAGCCTGAATAGCATAAGTCATAACTGATGGATCAATATAACCACCTACCATAATTGAATTAAACATTTTAAATCCTCCTGCTTTAATTATTTTTCTTTTCTTGTATTTTTTTAATAACTTCGCCTATTATGTATTCTGCACCAACCTCTGCACTATGACCGAGGTTATATACATACTCATTAACAAATTTTTCAATTCTGTCTTTGTATTTATCAGCGTTATTGAGCATTTCCTCTACAACTTCCGGAACCTTGTCCATCTCATCAGGTTTTAATGTAGCGCCAATACTCTCTCTCATCCATATGTTGATAGGTTCGACATCTATCTTCTTATATTCCGGATTCATAACCTTCATAGGTGTATCAATAAATAATACCGGTTTACATGTTGTATAAGCATATTCATATGCTATACCCGACCAGTCTGTAATCATCATATCAGCCTCGAACACCGTACTGTTAGATGAAAAATCTGTCTGAATTTCAATATCTTCATCAGAGGCAAATCTCTGCTTTAATTCTTCCATTCTCTCCGGCATATGTCTTACATGCTGTGGATGAGGTCTTACAGTAACCTTATATCCATGCCCTTTAAGATTATCAAGAAGCGCATCCAGACAGCTGTCCACAATATTATCTTTCTGCCATGATGGCGCAATAAGAATTGATTTCTTATCTGACGGCTTCTTTTCCATCTTTTTATAATCTTCAATCATGGAATCAAGGAGGCTGTATCCCCATTCAACAATTGTTTTCTTAGGCAGTCCATATACTTCCTCTGTCTTTTCAATTTCCTCTTTATGATGTTTTCCTGTGCATAAAACCGCATCAAAATGATCCATTGAACCTTTTCTCATTGTCATGTTAAGACTATCCATGCAATGTGGTATATAGACATATTCAACATCTTTCCTTATGTAGCTTCTCTTAATATGATAATTTTCAAGATCCGGCATTGTCATTACAACAACATCCGCATCAAGCTTCATCATAAGCGTTATAAGTTTCTTTTCACCTATATAATAAGCCTTTATCTGGTCATTCTTTTCTGCAAGTTCAAATATAGTATTCTTTTCTGCAAGTTCAAATATAGTATCCTCTGGATCACTTGTTATGTAATGAATAACAATATTAGTATTTTTAAGAATATACTCTATAATTCCCTGATAATACTTATAAAATCCCTTATTTTCTGAATAGAAAACAAGATGTTTATTTACTATTGAGAAAATCTCTTATAATCAGCCCTCTCTTTTTTTGCATATGGATTTTTCTGGAAAAGCTTTCTCTTTGCTGTACTTCCACCTATTCCCTCTAATGCCGCAAGTTCCTGTTTGCTGGCTTCAAGATCTTCATAATCAACATAGTTCTTAGGATTAATAGCCCAGTTTAAAAGATAAAGCTGAAGTATTGCAAATAAATTACTTGCTACCCAGTATAATGCCACACCTGCTGGAACAAACCATCCAAGATATAATGAAAGTCCAACAGATAAAATCATCATTCCATACTTGTTAAGCTTTGACTGTTCAGCCTGCAAAACATTGCTTGCATTCTGTGCAACGCATAATAACCATGCTGAAATTCCTGCAATAACAGGAACTATAATATCTATTCCACCTACTTCCGATGGCACCCAGCTTAAATTAATTCCCAGAAAACTCATTTTAAGATTCTTTATTGAATCAAGAGTTGCTGCAATATCAACATTAGTAAACTGTGACTGCAAGGCAAGGAACTGTCCTTCATAAGTTCCATTTTTATGCTTTCTACAACGGCAAGCTGAATTGAAGAAGACTCCGGGTCTGCACCCGTAGCTGCTATAATCAGACCATTAAAAGCATTTATTAAATCCTTTGGCAGATGTAACAGATAATCCAAAGGATGATATATAACTGCCACAAGTCCAAGTAAAAGTATAATCTGTATCGCCAGTGGTATGAGTGATGCAAGCGGATTATATTTTTCTTTCTTAAACAGCTTAGACTGTTCATCTGCTATTGCATCCTTGTCTCCAAAATGTCTTGTCTTTATACGGTTAATTTCAGGCTGCATCTTTACCATTTTAATTGAATTCTTCTGAACCCATATTGAAACTGGCAAAAGAACTATTTTGCTTATGAGTGTGAATAAAATAATAGCTATTCCATAATTACTTATCAGCTTATAGCAAAATGCCATTACATACCCTAGTGCGCTTGAAAGAATATTCATGATTTCCCCCTTATATTTATTTAATAAGCAATGTGATATTGTACCACACACCTATTTTATCGTAAAGCATTTTATTTTTTCAGTGTAAGTTCATAGTAATATATCCCACCCTGGAATGTTGATGCTGTCTTTCTTTCTGATACATCATAGAAACGTCTTAACTGTTCTACCGCACTATCCATGTCAACATCTATATCAACAAAATAAGTACACACCACAAACACTGCCTTATCCTTTAACTCTTTAGTTCCTGTATCTCCTGGTTTTTTCTTCTCAAACCATTCAAGCCTGTAATAATCTTTCATCTGTTCCGTATTATCATTTTCATAGAAAACTCTCTTTTTCTTCTGTCTGTCCCAGTTAAGATAATACAAAGGAACATTTCCACAGATAAATACTCCGCCATCATTATACAGAATAATATCAGTTGTATCCGGGTCGTAATCTGTTTCTTTTAATAAATTATCCATAGAATCATCATAACAATGATACTGGGTATTATGTATGAGTGATTCTCCATAAGTTGTAGTTTCAAGTACTCTTGTCATAAGCAGCGTATCCATTGTAACGCCATCAGCCTTCTTAAACACAAGCCTTGATAAAGGATCTATTGTTATAAAACATTCAAGTGCAAGAATTACTATCCATGCACATAACAGTATTCTTCCGCATAAAGTTCTTCGCTTTAAATTCTGTGTTTTTCCTGTAATTTCAGCTTTATTAAGATATACGTCTTTTGCTTTTTCAATTACATAAACAGCCAAAATATATATAATAACATCACTTATTATGTTATATCTTGAACATGTACCTGTAATATACAGATGTACCTGTAATATACAGATATGAAAAATGCTGAATGTGTAATCCATGCACCAGCAAGTGTACATATCGCAAACATTTTTTCTTTGCAGATATCCTTTAAATATTTTCTGTTAATTACAATATATATAGTTCCTGCAACAATAACAGCTATAACTATCCAGTTAAAATTAAGGATAAACTGCTGTTTGAATTTCATAAGCATAAAAGATGGATTGAATCCCAGACACTCAGAACCATTATTGTTCCATTTAAACAATCCACCTGCTTCCTGCTCGCCTGTTGCAACCCAGTTATTTCCATATCTTCTGAAATATCCCCACTGGATAAGTGCTGCTGCCAGTGTCATATACAGCTTTGCATCTGTAAATATCTTTTTCAGGCATTTTTTCTTATCGACAAGAATATGTCTTACAATCTGTCCAAGTGCTATACCGGCTACAATAACAAGACCATTCTCTTTTGTCTGAAAACAATAAATGCTTAATATTCCAACAAGCAGTGGCTTATCATACATATAGCAGCACACTATCATAATGACAATCATTGCCATTGTATAATCAAGATTCAGATGAGTTGTAAATGTATATACAAGCGGTGCTCCTGATACAAGAAGCGTATACACTGCACACATATTTTTTGATGCATTTGTTATCTTAATAATAATCTTATATACGCACCACATTGCAACAGCCGTGATTATAAGGTTAATTACAGACACACCTATAATCTGTCTTGGGAATATAAATTCTCCAATCATATACAGAAGGCAGAAAAATGATGCCGAATGACCACACAATCCATAATCCGAGAAAAATTCCTCGAATGTTGAATATGAAAAATTATCAAGCGTGAGCCCCATTCTGTAGTAATATTCTCCCGCGTCCCATCTCTGTAAAAGATTTATAAACGGCAGCCTTGTAAGAATAATTACAACAAGAACTATAAGCATCACTTTATTTTCTTTTATAAAATCCATAATGGCATGCCCATTAAACGACCGGATAACACCGCATAATGAGACTAACAGTGCCAGTACATACACAGCTGAACCCGCTATAAGAATTGCTGTAAACCGTGATGAATAATCCACCATGTTTCCATTTAATGTTACAGACAACACTGTAAAAAGGAATATTGGAAGCATTCCTATAACAAACTGGTTCACAAGACTTTTTAGTCTTTGCTTAATATCCATATACACTCTCCATATATCTATATTTTTCTACATCCAACTATCATTATCATAAGTATTTTAATAAGGTTTACAATAACCAGCGCAATAGCCATTCCCCAGAGATTCCACACCATAGTCATAGGAATTGCTATTATAACAAATGCAATTAAGAATACTATATTTATAACCAGCTGATATTTCTCATCTGTAAATCTGAGCAGTATTACTGTAAGCGTATTTGCAATAAAGTAAAATACCTGTCCCAGGTTCGCAAACCACAAATATGGTTTAACCATATCGAATATATCAGCATACATGATTCTGACAAATATATATGAAACTCCGTAACATACAACATTTATTAATATACTGCCTGCTATACTGCCCAGACACAACTTAACAAATGTGCTCTTTTTAATTGTTCCATCATACTTTGCCAGATGTCCTATTACGACACCATTAAGCGGTACTGATACAAGCGAAACCATCTTTCCTACAAGTGTAGCCGCATAGAAAATTGTAACAGCTACACCGCCTGAAATAGCCTGAAGTATTAATCTGTCCGCATTAAGTATTACTGCTGCAATAAGCTCTGTGCCTGATAAAAGCATAAGGGAACGCATATTTTCTTTGAAAAATTCACTTCGTTTAAACTTTTTACCCTTATATATTCCGCCTACTGCCATTACAAAAAAGACAGCAAGGCATTCACCGCACAGCATTGCTATTATCCATGAGTGCGTAACATAAAACAAAGCTATTCCGGCAAGATATCCTATTGATATCAAAAGATAAAATAAAAAATACCTCTTATAATTAAGATTAAGCCTGAATTCAACATCTGAATAATATCTAAGCACTGTGAATATCATAAGTGCCAGATATCCTATCCATACAATTACACTGAATTGTTTCAGCCATAAAAGACCGGCTGCAGAAACCAGTACTGAAAGCACCGCTATCATACATAAGAAAATATTGTAATCTCCATTGCTGTCATGTTCTTTCATGCTGGTAACCATTCTTGAATAGTTAGCTGCCGTTCCGAAAGTTGAACCCATAATTGCAACAAGTGATATCAGTGTAAGAACTACACCAAACTGGTCTGCTCCCAGCTGTCTGTTAAAAAATGGATACAGAACCAGCTGGATAACACCATTCATCACAATAAGCCCCATCATGCTGTACATGAAATCTCCTGTAAGGCTTTTTAATTTATCTGGTATTTTCATATTAATCTCCTATTCATTATCTGGAATGATATGATAAGGCTGTCTTTCTTCCTCTGGTGGAAGCTGCATATAGTCTCCATAACAGGCTCTTAACACGCTGTCATAATCCCTAGGACATTCAAAATAATCTTCTCCCACTTTAAGCGGAACTGTCCCGTCATACCATTCTTTTTTAACCCACTTTTTAAGTTCGGGCATAGGATAATTACTGTAGAAATAATGCTGTGTGCCATCCTTTACAGACTGGCTCACTCTATCATATTTCTCTCTGAGCTTATCAAGAGACTTATATTTTCCGATAGCTGCAAAAAATCTTACGCCACATCCTGTTATAGTTCCAAACTCTGAATAATCTATACTGTCTCTGTGTCCCATGCACTGTCCATATATAAATGTAAGTCTCATACGCAGAATAGTCTGCTTAAACTTTGAATCATATGCATTATCCAGTATAAAACAGTCCAGAACTAATTTATCCTTATACTTTTCAGGTACATGCTCTTTTACTTTGTCATAACTCTGCAGTGGAACAGAATCACCAAGATATACAAGCCTTGTAGGAAAATCAAAAAAGCTGCCTGGCACTAAATCTTTTACCTTAACCAGCTCAAAATCATCTCCCCACGCTTCCTTTGGTATTGCCAGTAATTTATTATACTGTTCTCTTGTAAATGCTATATCTATATCATCATCCCATGGAATAAAATCATGATGTCTTACCGCTCCAATAAGCGAACCTGAATCATAATAATAAGTTACTCCATATTCTTTACACACAGAATCCAGCTTTCTCATAAGAATCCTGTTTATCTCGTGTGCTTTCTCTAAATTTGTCATATCACTCTTTGCCCCTTTTGTGCATCACTCTTTTAGAATTTAAAAAAGCTTAAATTATTATTGTTACTTTCTAACGGTTTACTACCCGTAATAGCTTCTAATGTATTTTCAAGTTCTGTTAATTCTTCCTCTGTGTATGCCCTCCTTTCAACATATATTCCAGCAAATCCCTGTTCCTTGAGATAAGAAACCATATCTTCATATTTCATTTCAGAGACAGATTCATTCCATTCATCTTCCTCTCTGCCCTTTATTGAACCATAACTCCATTTCAGGGTATTTGAATGAAGGTATCCTATATACAAATGATAATCTGCCATATCATTTACCGGACCATCCTCCGGATACTTATGATATGGTAACTGATATATCATTGAACCAGGTGCTAATTCATCTTCTATCGCCTCGACAAATTCTTTATCGCTTGTGTACTCTGCTTCTATCGTATCATAAGCAGGTGTTACCAGTGCCGGGCATCCCTCCCATATACTAAATACGCAGATACAGCCAAATACTACAGTCATTCCATAAAGCAGAATGTTGTATTTAACTTTCTTTTCTTTTTTATTGTTAATACGTGCCTTTAATACATTTACCAGTTTATCTGCAAGAAGTGCAACTGCAAGAATACATGCATACTCAATAAATATTGAAATTCTGTTATATCCTCTAAGCATCGGACTTATAAAGAATGAGAACATTGCGCCAATACCACCTATTGTTCCCATAAGCACCATTGTAATATTAAGCTCCGACAGATATCCAAGTCTCTTATTTAACGCACTGTCCTTCTTAGTAACATGCATATCATAAGTATAATGAATCCTATCATTCCAATTATTCCAAGATATGCTGTTGAATTTTCATTAACAAGAAATGCGTTTTCATTATATATATCTATATATTTATCATAGATTCCATGCCCATTTACCGGCATAAAAAGCTGTGATATCTTCATACCGTAAAGCTCAGCCTGCTCAAATCCGGCTCTGTCAATTGCAGCCGCATTGGTTCCATGAGTCATTGTATATATTTTACCTGGAAGAATACTCAATACAACAAAGAAACATACCATTACTGTTGCTATAACACCGCGCAGTCCTTCTTTAATCTTTCCGGTTTTTACAAGCTTTGAAACCGCAGTTACCATAAAAATAAAGCATGTAAAGAATGGATAATATGCTATACCGTTATTTGCTATTAAAAATGTGAATAATAACGCAACATAATTTATTTTTCTTTTAAAGAAATTCTTATCCGGTACTAATACATCGTCCCTTTCATATATCCACAAACATAACAAAATTGACAGAGGAACAAAATAACACTCTGTAAGAACAATATGTCCTATATTTCTGTAAAGCATATATGGAGAAAGTGCAAAAACAGATGATGCAAGTGCATTAACCCAGCAATTAACCTTAAGGTTTCTCATAACAAAATAAGATATGATTCCCGCAATAAAGAATATAGACAGATATGAAAGATTCATTGTAGCTGCCGCGTCTCTTGTTATTAATGCAAATATTTTCATAATTACAAGTCCTGCATTATGCATCATTGAAGATGTAAAATCATAATACTGGACAGAATACGGTGCACCCAGTCTGTCAGATGTCATATTCCATCCCTGCTCTACCATCATTTTGGCATTGACTATAACACCCATATCATCACCGCCAAGATACTGCATAGGAATATTAAGCTTCATATCCCCAAGATCCATCAGGTGATACATCATTCCCAATATAATAAGTATCATGAGAAGAAAACTGGCATACTGCTGCCAGTTTTTCTTAAAGTGATTAGTTATTTTCTGCTTCATTATGCTTTCCTACCCTTTCAATAATGCCATCGAACTTCTTCATTATGTCATCCCACTGGAAGTAATCATCAACATATTTTCTTGCATTAGCACACATAAGTTCATACTCATGAGGATGGTCTAACATATAATTTACACATCCTTCAAACTCAAAGAAATTCTTATAATATAATCCACCATTGCTTTTTACACAATGTCCCTTAAGTACATCACATATACCATTTACTATTACTGGCTTAGACAGTGTCATTGCCTCAAGAACAGAGATAGAAAGACTCTCAAATTTTGATGGAAGAATAAGTGCCTTAGCGCCGCTTATTCCATCGAATTTGTCCTCATCAGAAACAAATCCCATATTAATAATATCCGGATGCTTCGGTATCTCGCATACTGCCTTACCCATAAGCACAAGCTTTAAATCGTTCTTATTTCTCTTCTTATATTCCATAAAGTACTTAAACAACCTTGGGCAGTCCTTTCCTTCATCAATTCTTCCAACATATATTATATAATTATCAAGTCCGTTCTTTTTCTTGAATCTTTCAGCGCTTACATCTGCCGGTACATCTACACCAACTCCACACACTTCGTATGGAACATTTTCATTATGGAAAATTGAGTGTACAAGATTTTTCTCTTCATCTGTAAGAAAGACAAATGCATCTGCTGCACCGAATACCTTCTTATACATATCAAAATGTATAAATGGTTCCTGATGTGCTGTAGGTATAAAGATTGCTTTATCTTTGATTCTTACAATACTCTTTACAGCTGTATAGTACAGATATGTAACTACTATAATAGCCTTATATTCATCCTGATGCTTATCTACATATTCAACAAGTTCCGGACAATATGGTCCCATATGCTCTATCCATCTGTCAGAAAGGTCAGTACCCGCATCAGGATTTGAAAGCATTTCTGAGTCTAATGCTGAGAATATCTTAGGAATTCTTTCATGCTCTGTCTTAAATCTTCTTACAGTAACACCGTTGATGTCCTCAACACCCTCTTTATAATAATTAGACCATTTTACATACTCTACAGCACATGATGTAAGAACCTCAACATCATATTTAGCTTTAAGTCTTTCGGCTATCTCTCTTGAATACAGCTCTGAACCACCGTTAACCTCAAGTCCATATCTCTGATTAATAATTGCAATCTTTTCCATAATATCTACTCCATTTATACTTCCAAAAACTCTGTAAACTTCTTAAGGACTACATCCCATTTGAAGTTATCAAGAACAAACTGTCTTCCTGTCTTACCCATTATCAACGCATTTTCAGGATTGTTAATATAATAATTAATGCAGCCCTCAAATTCAAAATAGTTATCAAAATACAATCCTGCATTAGACTCCTTAGCGAAATTGCTTGTAACATTGCACTGATTATTAACCAATACTGGTCTTTCACACAGCCAGCTTTCCATTATAACAATTGAAAAGCTCTCATTCTTAGATGGCTGGCATAAGCATAATGCTCCGGCACACGCGTCATATTTATCCTGTATATCCACAAAACCAAGGTCAATAACATCATTTTTAATGTCATCTGGCACATGTACTTCACCACCGCCTATAAGAACCAGCTTAAGCTCTGTCTGGTTGCGCTTCCTGAACTCTCCAAAATACTTTATCAGTGTGTTAATATTCTTTGCTTCATCTTTTCTTCCGGCATATATAATATATGGCAAATCAATTCCATATTTCTTTCTGAACCGGTCTGCATCATAAGTAAAATCTGTCTCTATGCCTATTCCTAATAACAGCTGGTTCACAGTTCTAAGATCAAGAATCTGGTTAGCAAGCTCCTGTTCAGGTCTTGCATTAAACACCATTCCCCTCAGATCCCTGAATGTTTCTCTGAAATGTCGGAAATAAGCATATCCCTCATCATGAAGACATGGTATAAGAATTGATTTGAACGGACATGCCTGTATTCCATAATAAGTCGTTCCAAACATATAAGGAATGAATACATATCTGTGATACTCTTCACTGTGTTCACGCAGATAATCATACATATCAGGGCTGTTTACCATTTCTTTAAGAAACATCGTCTCTTCATCATATGAAATAGTTTTTCCCTGCATTATCTTTGCATTTACCTTATGGAACTCTTTCATATCACCTTTTCTGACTTTGAATCTTCTTACAGTAACACCGTCAATTGTATCAATGCCTTCTTTAAAATAATTCTCAGTCCAGTCTGAAGCAAAATCTTTAACACATGTTGTGATTATTTCAACATCCACTCCTGCTTCATGCAAATGTTTTACAAGTCCCCTCATTTCCTGCTCTGCGCCGCCCCTGATATCCTCGTAATACCAAGGGATAACAAAACCAATCTTTTTCATATCATTCTCCATTTCCGAATGCATTTTAAGCATTCTTCTCTATGAATGCCTTTAAATATTTTTCAAACATTCCCGCTATATTATCATACTGAAAATATGCAAGTCTGTTATTCTGTTTTTCTATTACATCAGCTCTTAACGCCTTATCCCTTACCATTCTGTCAATACATGCTGCAACATATACAGGATCCTTATCATCAATCAGCATTCCGCTTCCACCCAGAGTCTCCGGAATAGCCGCATTAGCACATGCAATAACCGGAATCTGAAATTTCATTGCTTCCACAAGTGGTACGCAGAAGCCCTCATGCTCACTCATACAAAGGAATACATCTGCCGTTCTGTAATACGCAAGTATTCTGTCAAACTTTATATGTCCCGTAAACACCACTGCATCACCAAGCCCAAGTTTCTTCGTATACTCTGTAAGCCGTATATAATATGGGTCATCTTGTCTGAAGGAGCCGGCAAGAATAAGCCTTGATTTCTTATTATACAGCCTGTTGTAATAGTAAAAAGACGCTATCAAATTCTCATGTTTTTTATTTGGTGCTACTCTTCCGGTAAAAAGAATATTAGTATATCCATCTGAATACTCTTTCATTACTTCTTTATCAGGTTTCTTGTCATAATCGGACATTGGAATAATAACAGGCAGTATATCAATATTACATTTATATCCCATATTAATTAAATCCTGCTTATTAAAATCTGAAACAGCCAGACAATAATCAACCTTATCTGCCAGATATCTTGCACCCTCTAATCCATATTCACAGACTTTTGTAAATCTTGAATCATTCTTTGCAAAATACTCCGGAGGCGTAATATTATGATACACAACTATTTTCCTGCAATCATATTTAGCAACATCAAAATTCAGCCTGCTGCCTGTTGACATATGAAATATTATAATGTCATCCTTATGTACATCTTTTAACTCATCCACATTAAGTGCATTCTTTTTATCAAGTGGTGCAACGATACTCTCAGCATATATTCTTGTGCCATATCCCATGCCTTTAATTATTTTCTCCATGGCAAATGTATCATTGCTCACCGCATCACCATATGCAATTGTTGACAGCATTTGAAAAATTCGCATACTACTTTCCACCCTTTAACTCTTCAATCTGCTTTTTAAGTTCAGCTATTTCCTTGTTCTGCTCATCAATATAGCATCCCATCTGGTTCATAAGTCTTACTAAAGAAGCATTGAAGCCATCCTGTGCCATTACAATTGGCTCTACGAAGAAATAAACAAGTTTTCTAATAACTTTCTTGAAAAATACTGTTATCTTATTTCCCTGTAATGGTCTGTAAGGATTAACTTCCCATTCATGATTGGCTACATAAAGGTCTTCATTAAACTTTACCTTATCAAACTTATTAACATTCATTGCTCCTACATCAACAATAACATCATCAAAGCTGAGAAGGTCGTTAGTATAACCCTTAACCTCAATCTCCTTTTTTATCTCTTTCATAATATCCTGTATATTTAATTCATTCTGTTCCATTAAATTAATTCCTTTCCTGATAAACAGTTACAACATTAACATTTCTAGAAATTAGCATACAGGAATGCCTGTACGCCTTCTGTATAACCAAAGATAATAATTAATAAAATAAATACATACCATATGCCCCATCTTATTACTATATTCTTATTTGCTATACTTTCTCTTATGGAAACACCCTTTCCTTAAGTAAGCTGATTACAAATACAACTATGCAGCCAATAAGAATTATCCAGTAATCCCTTACTTCTATTCCAAGTCTTAAGAGACTTCCATCAAACAACAGCGATGGGCTGAAGCCTACAACTGTATACTTCATCATAATAAGAGCATCTTTAAATGAACCAGCCATATCAAAGTACCAGCCTATATTAACAAGTATAAACGTTCTTATTATCTGCCATACTTTCCAACCTCTGCTATTTGTATTTATATGACATTTTGCTGCCATCTTCTTATAAACCGGCTCCATAAGATTACTGAATGCAATAATAAAACCATTATAAAGACCATATACTATATACTTCCACGATGCACCATGCCATATACCTACAACGAAGAAAATAACTATATTAACAAAACATATAGGAAGTGTTCTTCCAATGAAATTGCCAATGTGCTTTCTGCCCCATTTGCTGATTTTATTCATCCCCTTAGACAAAGACATAGGATAGAATATGTAATCTTTCATCCATGCACCAAGAGTTATATGCCATCTTCTCCAGAACTCGCCTATAGACTTAGAGAAATACGGCTGTCTGAAATTCTCATCCATCTTAATTCCAAACATCTGGGCTGTTCCGATAACTATATCAATTCCACCCGAAAAATCCATATAAAGCTGTACAGAATACATAAGAACTGCAACAACATTAAATAATCCACCGTAATTGTCATAATTTCCGAACACTTCATTTACAACGACTGCTGCTCTGTCCGCTAATATTAACTTCTTACCAAGACCCCAGATTATACGCTGTAAACCAAATTCAATATTTGTCAAATCAAATTTATTGCCTTCATATAACTGTCCAGAAAGTCTGTCATATCTTCCAATAGGTCCCTGAAGAAGTTGTGGAAAGAATGACACAAAAAGTGCTAACTTAAATGGATTCTTCTGACAAAGATATTTGCCCTGATAAACATCAACAATATATGACACTGACTGGAATGTAAAGAATGAAATACCCAGTGGTAAAGCAAACTGTACAACATCAAACTGCTTCTTTGCGCCAAACAATGACATTATGCTGTTAATATTTTCAAGTGCGAATCCTGAGTACTTAACAACCGCAAGCTGTCCAAAACATAATAGAATTATTGCTGTCAGAACAAGTCTTTTTCTTTTCTTTAGACGTTCTTTATAAGCTTTTTTCTCTTCTTTGGTAAGCTGTTCTTTATTCTCTTTTAAGTATGTATTGCCATTATCAATAACCTTATTAAGAGCAAGACCACCAAAATATATAACAAAGTTGTAGACACCATATAAAGTGATGTCCTGATGTTAAATGTAAAATAGTATATATAGCTCAGCATTAAAAGCCATATCCATGAAAACTTCCTTGGTATAAGATAATATACAACTAAACCTATAAGAAGAAAGGCAAAATATCCAACTACTGCAAAAGACATATTATAAGCCCTCCCATTTATTTCCAGTTACTTTTTCATAATCAGCTGCCATGTTGTTAAACATCTCCTCAAATGTTTTATAGAAATACTTACTTTCATCTACCCCGCCATTCTTGCGGTCTGAAAGAAGATTTCCTAATGCATCTGAATACACCTCTGCCAGTTCGCCTCCCATATGGCCTTCCTGATCGCCATAATTCCAGTCAGCTCTTGGAACACTGCTCATAAGCGCCTTATTAAAATCATAATATTCCAGTCCACATTCACCAACAAGATACTCAGACATAGTATCATGTACTGTTCCCATTCCAAGTGTCTTTGTTACACTTGGTGTTATAGGGGATGTCACACATATAAGTTCAATGTCATTATCTTTACAGAACTTTACAAGATTATTAAATGTTTTCTTAACTGCCTCATCTATGTCATCATCATATCTGTCAATCCATGTTGCAACATAATCAGCCCCAGGCGGCATCTTACCCGGCATAGTTCCCTGTCTGTTAAAGAATCCCTTACCTACATATGGGCCATCCGCCCCCTCAACAATTCCATTTTCTGAATATGCTGATTCTATCGTATAGTTCTTATATGCATCTGAAGTTTTCATCTGTATATTAGTTTTTACACCGCTAAACGAACAATTCCAGCTAAGTCTGTTCACAAGAACATTTCTCATATCAAGTACATCAAAATTTCTTGCTATATACTCTGCCTTTATTGCAGGGTCTGTAAACTGCTGATAAATAAACGACCTTGTAAAATGTGTTGTAGGCTGTTCATAATACCAGTACTGATAATCAATATCGAATATAACCGTCTTTAACTTATTCTTCTTGGCAGCATCCTTTACAATGAAATATGAATCCTCAACAGTTTCTCCAGGAATAGCCATGTTGAGTGTCTTAGTTCCCAGTTTTTCATCAAATCTTGCCGGGTCAATTGCGCCCCTGCAATGTGATGCGCCAACCACAATTGTATCGTAATCACCACTCTTTTCCTCATGTAAAATAAATCTAACATATCCAGTCTGTGCAAATATAAAATCGCATGCTGACAATATTACTGCCAATCCGGCCAGAAATCCTACGACTCTCAGCCATGGCTTTATCTTTTCCATTGTAAACTCCTTTCGCAATCAATCCTTGTTCAATATCCACTTATGTGGCATTCTTGCAACACCAACATCTGTTATATTAGATACAACCTCAAATTTAAGTGCCTGTTTGTAATAATCAACAGGTATTCCCTCACCATACTCAATAGTTATGTCAACCCAGTAATTACCAGGTATAAGATTAATATCATTTAATTCAACTTTATAATTACCATCTTTTTCAAGATCAAAGTTATCTATTCTGTCAATTCTGGTATTAGTTCCGTATACCCAGAGTGCATCATTTCTGAAAATTCCAAATCCGAAAACAGCATCTGTAACTTTATTTTCTACATGATAATTAAGGTCAAGTACCATTTTTTCACCAGTCTTAAATATCCTGCTTTCTTCCCCTGAAGCATTCAGCATATGAATTTCTGTAAATTTAGCATCTTCATTGCCATATCTTGAATTAACCTTTGCGCGCTCTTTCTTAATTCTTTCTTCTTCCTTTTTCTTTTCCATCATCTCGCGCTCAAGCTTTGCCTGACGTATCTGTTCCTTTTCCGCCTGCTCCATTCTTTCCTGATTCATATAATCAAGATACTTAAGATGAACATCCTTGGGATTTCCCTCTGCTTCAATAACTCCATCCTTTATCCATATAGAACGATCACATATCTGTTCAATCTGTCCAAGTGAATGTGAAACAATAACGATTGTTGTTCCATCTGCTTTGATTTCTCTTAATTTGTTGAAACATTTTGCCTGATAGTTGGCATCTCCTACTGCAAGGATTTCATCAATCAGCAGAATGTCCGCATCAACATTAATTGCTACGGCAAATGCCAGTCTCATGTACATACCAGATGAATATGTTCTTACCGGATTATCAATAAAATCTTCCAGCTCTGAAAATGCAATAATATCATCAAGTCTTGCATCTATCTCTTTTTTTGTAAGACCAAATATTGAAGCATTGGTATATATATTCTCTCTTCCACTCATATCTGGATGAAATCCTGCGCCAAGTTCCAGAAGACTCGAAACTCTTCCGCACATTTCTATGCTTCCTGAATCCGGATAGATTATCTTTGTAAGCATTTTAAGGGTTGTACTCTTTCCACAACCGTTCTTTCCGACAAGACCTATCGCCTCGCCCTTCTTTACATTGAAGCTTATTCCCCTTAAAACATGTCTCTTTTCATATCTGTTGCGCTTCCAGAAAAGCATTTTTTCCTTCAGCTCGCTTCCTTTATCATAATAAACCTTAAAATCCTTGGTTATATTATTAACTTCAATCGCATTATTCTTATCCATAAATTTCTCCATTTCCTAGAACTCTTCTGCGAAGCCCTTCTGTAATCTTTTAAATAAAATTTCTCCAACAACTATAAATACGACTCCGACTGCTACCGCAATAAGCAATGAGCCAAGCTCTGGAACTTCTCCATAATAAATAATCTGACGATATATTTTAATAATTGGTGTCATAGGATTGAGATTGAACATCATAACAAGCCATTTACCGGCTGATGACCTCTCTACCATATCAACACCATACATAACAGGTGTAAGGTACTGTAATGCCATTACGAAAATACCAAGTATATACTGCAGATCTCTTAAATAAACTGTAAGTGAAGATACTATAAGGGCTATTCCCAGACACAGTATATATTCTACTATCATAACAACCGGAAGACATAATAAAGCCAGAGGATTCAGTCCTCTTCCGGATATAATAACAACCACGAAAACAACAATAAATGTAAGTATCATATTTACAAATCCGCTTGTAACGGTAGATATAGGCAATACTTCTCTTGGGAATATAGCTTGTAACGGTAGATATAGGCAATACTTCTCTTGGGAATATATCTTCTTTACCATATCTTTTTCTTTAAGAATACTTGCTGCTCCATCTGTAACACTTGATGAAAAAAAACATCCATGGTACAAGTGCTACGAAAAGGAACAGATAATACTGTTCATAAGATGTATTCATAATAATTGAGAACACTATTGTATAGACTATAAGCTGAAGCAAAGGATTAATAAATGTCCATAAAAATCCTAAAACTGAACCTTTATATCTTCCTCTTAAATCCTTTCGTACAAGGCTTATTATCATCTCTCTATATTCATATAGTTCCTTAAAATGCTGCATTTTATTTCTCCTCTATAAAAAATCAGGAATATTATTAGTATTAATTCTGAACATTTTCATGTATTTTTCTTAACCTCTCGCTGACAATATCCGCAGAACGCTTATACGCCAGATGTTCCCTTGCATATTTCTGACCATTCCCAGCAATTCTTTCGTAGAAGTCCTTATCCTTATAAAGCCTTCTCATATAGTCTGCTGCCTCATCAACATGTGCATCAGCCCATACATTGCCCTTCTTGAATGCTCATAATCCTTATCAAGCTCTATCATGTCGTAACCGACCATGCATGCTGTATCACTGTTCATAAACTCTGTATTGCCTGACCAGTCAGTCGCAATAACAGGCGTTCCAACATACATTGACTCAGCCATAACAAGTCCGAAGCCTTCCGAACGGTGAAGTGAAACATACACATCCACATCTGCAAGAAGTGTATTAACCTCACATCTTCCCATATGACCACACATATAATAAATGTTGTCGCAGTCCTCTATTACAGAACCAATAATCTTTTCATCTTCTGCAGATAATTCTGCCTCACTTATCTTGATAACAAGTCCGACATCCTTGTACTTTTCTTTAGTCTGTTCATCTTTGCAAAATGCTTCTTTAAATGCTTTAATGGCAGCAAGCGGATTCTTTCTTTCCATAACGCTTCCACTATTATACATTACAAGGAATAAGAACTTATCTTCCGGAAGATTAAAATGCTTTCTATCAAACTTCACAGTATCCGTCTCAGGTGCAACACAGTGTGGAACTGTTATCACAGGCTTGTCTGTGTATTTCTTCAAAGTATTTGTAACAAAATCAGACGGTGTCCAGACTTCATCAACAAGCTTGAATGCCGGAAGCCACTCTTCTGGAAATGTCTCCAGCTCCCACGCCCAGTAACCTATATTATATCTGTAATCCCATACTTCCTTGCCAAGACTTACATACGCAACCATAAACTCACTTGCATTGACATGTATAATATTGACATCAAAGGGAAGTTCCTCTGTCAGCCTGTCATCATATGTATCATTAGTACGTGAACCTCCAGGCGGCACAAAGAAATCTTTTATAACATGAGGTTCTTCATTCTCATCAAGCAGTCTGCACATAATTCTTGCACTCTGCCCAAGTCCGTTATCACCTTTAATATTACCTATTATATTAGCACCGCATTTGTATCGTCCCTGCTCATATTTTTCTATTGCATCATCAGAAAGCCTGTCCGCTGCATTATTGATAATTCCAGCTTTCATCTTGCTTAAAAGCTTCATTGGAATAATCTTCGTAAGAACAGGTCTCAATACTTCTCCGGTATTAAGAAAAAATTTTGATAAACTCATAAAAACCTCTATATTCTATCTGTTATACATCTGGCTGTTAATAAAATCTCTCACCATTCCACCAAGTCTTTCAGGTGTATATTTGTTCAGTGCATTTTTATATGCATTTTCATCTACAAGTCCAGAATTAATCTTTTCATCAATGTTCTTCATTCCATTTGCAAGGCTTATGACCTTATCCTCATCATCACCTGCAAGGCTGAATCTCTCTACGCAGTCACCGACAACCTCATCAAATATTCTTAAATTGCTGGCAAGTATCGGCTTATTATGCTTCATAACCTCCAATATAGGCATACCAAATCCTTCTGCCATAGATGGGAACACAAAGCAAGAACAGTTGTTATACAGGTCATATCTTGTTGTATGCGATACATACCCAAGATAGGTAAGGCCTTCAACTTCTGTGAGTGCATTCTCAAGAAGCTGCTCAATATCATCCTCCTGCATCTTTCCTGCCAGAATAAGAGGTCTTGTACCTCCATTCTCTCTGTACTTTCTGTACGCCTTTATAAGAATGTCGACTCCCTTACGCTTCTCCATATTTCCCACATAAAGGAAATAATTCTCGTCCTTAGGCGGTACATATCTTGTAAGCGGATTGGATATAATGTAAGCATTACAGCTTGGTATCTTCGCTGCCTTCGGAAAATATCTTTCTGTGTCATCCTTAGTCTGTTCTGAATTATACAGAATCATATCTGTATTCTTAAGAGTCACTCCAAGATTAAATCTGAAATAATAACTGTATATCTTTCCAAAATATCTTACATACTGAATCGGGAACATATCATGTATTGTAATAAGTGTCTTGAAATTCTTTCCAAGGTTAACCGGAATAATTGAATTAACCTCCCAGAAAATATCCGGCTTAACCTGCTTCAGTGCTTTCTTTATAAATGCAAAATATGCATATACACCGACACTTTTGTACACAGGCTTTCCCCATGCAATAACGCTGATTCCTCTCGCTTCAAATCTTTTTATATATTCACTCTCTTTAACATCCGTAAAAAGTACCCATTCAAACTCGTCATATTTTATAAGCTGTTCCAGAAAGTCATTCAGGTACATGCCTACGCCGCTTGGTCTGCTGCCAAGAGTTCTGGCATCAATCGCTATTTTTAATTTCTTCATATCTGTGCTACCTACACCAATAATCATTTATCATATCAAAAGTATTACCATAACCTGCATGTTCAAACTAAACTGTCAAAAAAACATGGCTCTTTTGATTTTACCATATTATAGATATAATTGCTATACTTTATTAATTCACTTTGTACACACGAAACCCCCGGCTTCTTTAGTTATCCTTATAGGTTTGCTCTCAAGCTTTTTTTCAACATATTTCTTAAAATCTGTATATTTGTCAACAAGATACTCTTTCTGGTTACCATGGCATGACAATATATAATCTACCAGCGGCTGCGCTTTGTCAACAACCAGCGCATCATTATAGTCTCTTCTTTCAACATGTGTAAAATATTTTTCCAGCATTCCCATGCCATTATCAAGGCCAAACTTTTCAAAAAGCTTGTCTGCTTCAAGTGCTATTCTCTTATCATATCCTGATGCCAGCCTGTTAATCTCCTGCATATGCCTGCTTCCATATGTGCTGCACACAAACATTCCGCCGGGCTTTAATACACGTACTATTTCTCCCAGTGCTTTCGATACGTCATCACAATAAAACAGTACATGATTGGCTATAACTAAATCATACTGCTCATCTTTTGCTCCTGTTTTCTCACAAGATGCAGTCCTGAACCTGAATATTACATCAATATCCCGTTCTTTCCAGCTCTCTGTTGCCAGCTTCACATTTCTTTTTGCATCACTTATCATTCCTTCTGATATGTCAGTAAGTTCAACAATTATATTATGTTTCTTTTTCCCATCAGGATCTGATCTTCTGCCCTCCATTGCCAGCCTTCCTATGTTATCAACCCACAAGGTCCCATCACCGCATCCAGTCTCAAGAATTCTCATTCCTTTATGGATATTACATTGTTCATATATCCATGGAAACCATCCCTGCTTATTGACAGAAAACTGACTATGCAGATTTATTCTTGCCGATATATTGCCGGCATTAAGATATTGGTTCTTCATACTGTCTTCCATAGTTGTCAGATGTATAATCTCTAACATGTTGCTCCAGTCAACGCCATTTCCTGCATTTATTGAATCTTCTGTCTCTTCAATAGCTTTACACACAAGCTGCATCTGTGCAATCTTATCCTCAATCATTCTTTTCTGTAATTCCAATGAATTTTTAAGAACATGATAATCTGAATCACCTATTGTCATATTTCTTATATCATCCAGAGAAAACCCAAGATATTTAAGCAATAACACCTGCTGTAATCTTGTAAAATCAGAATCGGTATAAAACCTCACACCTTCAGCTGTAAGAAGTGACGGTTTTAATATATTCTGCTGGTCGTAATACCTTATTGTTCTTACTGAAACATTTGCCTTCTTAGCAAATTCTCCCGAAGAATAATACCCATCTTTATGCATATAAATAACCTTTCCTTATAAATTATCGCAAAAGCACTTGAAGGTGACGCTGCGTCACCTTTTATTATATACATGACTTAAAAAATGTCTACTTGAAAATTAACATAACATTTTAACAAACAAGGAGGAACTTCAATTATGAAGGGTATTATTTTAGCTGGTGGTTCTGGCACACGCCTTTACCCACTCACAATGGTAACTAGTAAACAGCTTCTTCCAATCTATGATAAGCCAATGATTTATTATCCACTCTCAGTTCTTATGAGTGCTGGTATCAGAGATATTCTTATCATCTCTACACCACAGGATACTCCTAGATTCAAAGAGCTTTTAAAGGACGGAAGCCAGTTCGGTGTCAACCTTACTTACGCTGTACAGCCAAGCCCGGACGGACTTGCACAGGCATTTATTATCGGTGAGGAATTCATCGGTGATGACACTGTTGCCATGGTTCTTGGTGATAATATATTTGCAGGTCACGGTCTTAAGAAAAGACTTAAGGCGGCTGTTGAGAATGCTGAATCAGGAAAGGGTGCAACAGTATTTGGCTACTATGTTGATGATCCTGAAAGATTTGGTATTGTTGAATTTAATAATGAGGGAAAGGCTGTCTCTATCGAAGAAAAGCCAGCGCAGCCTAAGAGCAACTACTGTGTAACAGGTCTTTACTTCTACGACAACAAGGTTGTTGAATACGCTAAGAACTTAAAGCCATCTGCAAGAGGCGAGCTTGAGATTACTGATCTTAACCGTATCTACTTAGAGAAGGGTACTTTAAATGTAGAGCTTCTCGGTCAGGGATTTACATGGCTTGATACAGGAACACATGAAAGTCTTGTAGAAGCTACTAACTTTGTTAAGACTGTTGAGACTCATCAGCACAGAAAGATTGCATGTCTTGAAGAAATCGCTTACTTAAACGGCTGGATTAACAAAGATGACGTCATCAAGGTATATGAAGTATTAAAGAAGAACCAGTATGGTCAATACTTAAAGGATGTCTTAGACGGCAAATATGTCGACAAGCTTCATGAATAATTAAGTGCATTTAGTTAAAACATTTTTCATATAAGAACACATTTTAAATATTAAGGAGATTAATTATGACAATTATTGTTACCGGTGGAGCCGGATTTATCGGAAGTAACTTTGTATTTCACATGTTAAACAAATACCCAGACTACAGAATCATCTGTCTTGACTGCCTCACATATGCAGGTAATCTTTCAACTCTTGAGCCTGTTATGTCTAACCCTAACTTCAGATTCGTTAAGGAAAGCATCACAGACCGCGAAGCTGTTTACAAGCTTTTCGAAGAAGAGCATCCGGATATGGTTGTAAACTTCGCTGCTGAGTCACACGTTGACCGTTCTATCGAGAACCCGGAAGTTTTCCTTACAACTAATATTCTTGGTACACAGGTTCTTATGGATGCCTGCAGAAAGTATGGTATTCAGAGATACCATCAGGTATCTACTGATGAAGTATACGGCGATCTTCCACTTGACAGACCTGACCTTTTCTTCACAGAAGAGACACCAATCCATACATCAAGCCCATACAGCTCATCAAAGGCTGGCGCAGACTTACTTGTTCTTGCCTACCACAGAACTTATGGACTTCCTGTTACTATTTCAAGATGCTCTAATAACTATGGACCATACCACTTCCCAGAGAAGCTTATCCCTCTTATGATTGCTAATGCTCTTAACGATAAGCCACTTCCAGTTTATGGCGAAGGTCTTAACGTTCGTGACTGGCTCTATGTTGAGGATCACTGCAAGGCTATCGACCTTATCATCCACAAGGGACGTGTTGGTGAAGTATACAACGTTGGTGGACACAACGAGAAGAGAAATATTGATATCGTTAAGCTTATCTGCAAGGAGCTTGGCAAGCCTGAATCACTTATCGTTCATGTAGGTGACAGAAAGGGACATGATATGCGTTACGCTATCGACCCAACTAAGATTCACAATGAATTAGGATGGCTTCCAGAAACTAAGTTTGAAGATGGTATCAAGAAGACAATTCAGTGGTATCTTGATAATAAGGAATGGTGGGAGACAATCATTTCTGGCGAATATCAGAACTACTATGAGAAAATGTATAGCAACCGCTAATTAACACATTTATTCTGTAAGAAGTTCTGTAAGGAGATTTGACATGAAGATATTAGTTACCGGCGTTGGCGGTCAGCTTGGCCACGACGTTATGAATGAACTGATAGGCAGAGGTCATACAGGCGTTGGCAGCGACATCGCACCTCAATATTCAGGAGTTGCTGATGGAAGCGCTGTCACAACAGCCGAATATGTACCTATGGATATAACTGATGCTGTTCAGGTTTCTGAAGTTATCACTAAGGTTTCACCTGATGTTGTAATTCACTGCGCAGCATGGACAGCCGTTGACGCTGCTGAAGATGATGATAAGAAAGCCAAGGTTAAGGCTATCAATGCAGATGGTACTCAGAATATTGCCAATGTCTGCAAGAAACTTGACTGCAAGATGGTATACATCAGTACTGATTATGTATTTGACGGTCAGGGCGGAACACCTTGGGAGCCAGACTGCAAGGACTATAAGCCTCTTAATGTATATGGAGAGACTAAGCTTGCCGGAGAACTTGCTGTTTCTAACACTCTTGATAAATACTTTATCGTGCGTATTGCATGGGTATTTGGTGTTAATGGAAAGAACTTTATTAAGACTATGCTTAATGTTGGAAAGACTCATGACGAGGTTCGTGTTGTCAACGACCAGATTGGTACCCCGACTTACACATTAGATCTTGCAAGACTTCTTGTTGATATGGTTGAAACTGACAAATACGGTTATTACCATGCAACTAATGAAGGTGGATACATTTCATGGTATGACTTTACTAAGGAAATCTATGCACAGGCAGGTCTTTCTACTAAGGTTACACCTGTAACTACTGCTGAATACGGCATTTCTAAAGCTGCAAGACCTTTTAACAGCCGTTTAGATAAGAGCAAGCTTACTGCTAACGGATTCACTCCGCTTCCAACATGGCAGGATGCTCTTCACAGATTCTTAAAAGAAATCGGCGAAATCTAATCCGGCACATTATTATAATGCATCACTATATAAACATTAATAAGGAGATTTTATCATGGGACAGATTACAGTTGAAAAGAATGTCGCAGGTATCGAGGGACTTTGTGTCGTCACTCCTGCTGTTCACGGTGATAACCGTGGATACTTTATGGAAACATACAGCCAGCGTGATATGGAAGAAGCTGGTATCAATATTAACTTTGTTCAGGACAACCAGTCTATGAGTACTAAGGGTGTTCTTCGTGGTCTTCATTTCCAGAAGCATTTCCCACAGACAAAACTTGTAAGAGCTATCAAGGGTTCTGTTTTTGATGTTGCTGTTGACCTTCGTACAGACTCTGAAACTTACGGAAAGTGGTACGGAATCCTTCTCACAGAAGAGAATAAGAAGCAGTTCCTTATCCCTAAGGGATTTGCACATGGATTCCTCGTTCTTACTGATACAGCAGAATTCTGCTACAAGTGCGATGACTTCTATCATCCTAACGACGAGGGAGGTCTTGCATGGAATGATCCTGCAATCGGCATTGAATGGCCGGAGCTTACAGGTACTTACAATGGCTCAGCTTCAGGAGAAGGCTATGCTTTAAGCGATGGAACAAAGCTTAACTTAAGTGATAAGGACCAGCTTTGGGATACACTTGAGAACACATTTAAGTTTGATTAATTATTATAATAAAAATGCGGCTCTTATGAACCGCAGTTTTATTATATGTACTCATTATTGCTGCAAAACATATAAACACCGGAAAGACTTCAAATTTAAATAAATTTCCTGTTCCCTGCAGAATATATACTATTACCGCCATTCCTATTGCTGTTATCATATATCTGCTTCCATATCCCTGTAACAAAGAATCATCATTGCTATTGATAATATCTTTTTCTGGTTTAATCCTGTCCTCTATCGATTCCAGCACATTATACGTTGCAAATATAAACACTGCAACAGACATCAATATCTGAATAATTCCAATAAAATCATAAGATAAAAAGTATAATTATGCCTATAATTATTAATCATAACGATTGTAATTATCCCAATTATATCCAGTCCTGTAATACACATATATATTCGGTTTAACACGACTTTTCGAGTATTTTTTATACATCCCTTAACTCTGTCGTCAAATATTATTAGCATCATATATATTATACACCCAGCTATTATAAACGCCGTTGTCTTATATGATGTAAGAAATGCTGATGACGCAGACAATGCAATAACCTTATTAGTAAATACATTTATATATGCAAACAGCCTTCCCAGAATAAAAATCATAAGCACTATAAGTTCATATCTCGTAAAGCATTCATATTTTCTTAATGCTATTGGCTGCATAACAAGAAGCACTATCACCATGCCCGTAACAGCCATATTACCTGTTGCAGATATAAGTCCCATTTCACATAAACCAGCCGCTGTCAGATAATATATTTTTTTATTATCATCTGACAAAAGGAATGCATACACACAAACTGCAAACATCATAACAGTATACATGCAATACGCGTCCGTACAGTATTTAGCAGAAATTAAGAATCTCAATATTGTAATGATATTTATAATTACAGATGCAGCTATCATAATCATCATATCTGTTTCTTCATACAAATAACATGCAGATATAACAATATATATACACGTACATCCTATAAACAATAACATTCCCTGAATTATGCTTCCGGTTCCGCTGAATTCATAACCTGCAGCCGGTGATATAAAGCACCACACTACTGACAGTAATATCAGAATACCTGGCACAACACATCTGCTTTTAATCCCCGTAGTTATAATATCTTTAAAACCATCTTTACTGTTAATCAGCTTATTAATAACTGCACACAGCAATACCAGCAGCGCCAGTGCTATAAAAATATTGCAAAAAGCCGATGATACTTTTCTGTTCTGTGCAATAACAGCAAAAGGAAAGATAACTGCCATAATAATCACAGTTACCTTTCCAATTAAAAACTTTAACTTCTGATATATCCCCATATACCTTCTCCCCCGTATAAATACATTTTAAAATCAGGTAAAATTAATGGCCATCCGGATGATAAGTATCAACCACCTTCTTAAGATACTCTCTTATATTACCTGTCTCTGAATAAGCTTCTTCCTTAAGTTTCTCAAGATTATCAAAGAAATTCTCCTTGTCAAACTCAATCGGTTTTCCAATATGAATAAGCTTATTATCCGTCTCCTGAAGTCCTTCCTCTTTCATAAGAAGTTCCTCATATAATTTTTCTCCTGGTCTGAGTCCCGTATATTTAATCTCCATATCAACGCCAAGTGTATAACCTGACAATCTGATAAGGTTCTTTGCGAGGTCATCAATCTTAACAGGCTCACCCATATCAAGAATGAATATCTCTCCACCTTTGGCATATGCACCTGCCTGAAGAACAAGTGAAACCGCCTCTGGTATAGTCATGAAATATCTTATAATATTAGGATCTGTAACCGTAACCGGTCCACCAGCCTCAATCTGTCTCTTAAAAAGAGGAATGACTGAGCCGTTACTTCCAAGTACATTACCGAATCTTACAGCAACGAAATCTGTCTTGGATATCTCGTTATACGTCTGAACAATCATCTCACAGATACGCTTTGTTGCTCCCATTACATTAGTTGGATTAACCGCCTTATCTGTACTTATCATAACAAACTTCTTAACCCCATACTTATCAGCCATCCTTGCAACATTCCATGTACCAACAACATTATTCTTAACAGCCTCATCAGGACTGACTTCCATAAGCGGTACATGCTTATGTGCTGCTGCATGATATACAATATCTGGCTTATACTGTGCAAATACGCTTTCAAGTCTTGAAACATTTCTTATCGAACCAATAAGAGTAACAACATTGGCATCAGGATAATTAATCTTTAATTCCTGCTGAATATCATAGGCATTATTCTCATATATATCAAATATAATGAGCTGCTTAGGCTTGTGACTTACAAGCTGGCGGCACAGCTCTGAACCAATAGAACCGCCACCACCTGTTACCATAATGACCTTATCCTTAACATAACCCATGATAGATTCAATATCTACTTCAATCGGGTCTCTTCCAAGAAGGTCAAGCACATCAACATTACGGATAGAATTAACATTAATCTCTCCATCTACCATCTGATATACACCTGGCAGAATCTTAAGAGTACAATCAGTCTCTTTACAAATGTTTAATATATCCCTTTTAACTTCATTAGATGCTGATGGAATTGCAAATATAATCTCATCAATATCATAAAGCTTTGCTGCTTCCTTAATCTTGTCCCTTGTTCCTATAACCTTGACGCCTCGTATGTATTTACCAACCTTGCGGCGGTCATCATCAATAATACATGCAATATTAGAGTTGGCAAGATAGCTCGAATTCTGTATTTCTCTCATAATGACATTAGTTGCCTCTCCGGCACCAATAATCATTACATTGTTGGAAGTCTTAATATTTCTGTATTTGTTAAGAACAGTTCTTATCATTCTGTACATAAAACGACTTGCACATATTGCAATAATAAGGTATATTGCCGCATTAAAATAACAGCTTCTAGGAAGCATATTACCCATAATCTTATTACTTAAGAAATGCACTAATTCTACAATAATACACGCTTCAGCAATTCTGTACACCTCAGCTATACTCGCATACTGCCACAGACTGTGATAAAGTCTGAACAGCCAGAATATAAGCAGAGACATTATCGTGTACGGAAGCACGTTCTCTACATAATTACTAATATACTGAGGTTCTATAGATACAATACCTACATCAAATCTCATAATAAGCGACAGATATACGCATGCATTCAATAAAAATGTATCTGTTAAAAACAAGAAAAATCTTCTTACCAGAAGCTGTATTCTGTCCTTTTTAGTCTCACCCATCATCAGTTCCTCGTTTCTTTAGCAGGCTTTTTAGCTGCTAACCCACATACTGTACCAATTCCATAAGAAATATGCAACAGAAAAAACAAAAATGGCAATGCAAAACATGTTTTATTGCGCTCCTTCTTTGCTCCTATTACTGCAACAATCGACATAACTACTGCCAACAGCCAGTATGCTCCCCACATAAGTCCTGTAAGTCCATATACAATACGCGAAAAAATCGACTTCACAGCAAGCAGCTTACATGACACACTTGCAACTGTTGTAACAATAATAGCCATGACAAAAGCCCATGGAACAAAATGATATATAGAAAGGCATCCTGGACATACCTTGCTTGTCTTTCCAATCCAGTATCCATTAGCATATTTCTGCTTAAGCATCTTAGGAAGTGAACTTCTTGTATGCTGGTACGATATTATATCCGGACAGAATCTTAATTTAAACCCTGCTTTTCTCATACGGTAATGAATTTCATTATCCTCAGTTCTTGCAAGAGCCTCATTATAATGTCCGATTTTTTCAAAAACTTCCCTTCTATATGCAGCATGGAACAACGATTTCATATATATCTTTTCTTCCGTTCCATTCCCACCATTACGGTAAGGTGCTATGCTTGAGCCGAACATCGAACTCTCAGCAAGAAGCAGCGTATCCTTCCAAGGTGTCTCTTCATCAACTATATTAGGTCGGACACCACCAACAACCATCTCGCCTTCTTCTAAAACCTTAACATTCTTGCTAACAAAATCTTCCGGAATATGTGCATGTGCATCAACTCTTATAACAGCTTCCCCTGTATAATTATCAAGCAGCACATTCCATCCACACGGAAGCGTCTTCTTAGGATTGTCAAGCACGATTATCTGTCTTGCTCCCATCTTATTCTCATCAGCAAACTTCTGCATAACAGCCTTTGTTCCATCCGTGGATGCAGAATCAACAAGCACAACCTCCATAAGACTATGATCATAATCCTGCCTGCTTATGTCATCAAGAATATTCTTTATCGTATTCTCCTCGTTATATGCAATAACAGCAATTGTAATAAACATACTCTACCTACTTTTTAACAGTCATTCTTTCACTTCCAACTACTGATGTAAATGTATCCCACAATACAGCCGCATCAGCTTTCACGCCAAAATGTTTCATACTTTCAAGGTTATAACGCATTTTTGCCGGTAATACTTCATTCAGATATATATTATCTGTACTTTTTTCATCAACAGCCTCACCAAGAAGCTTGTCCTCATCCTTATAAGCAATACTTGTCCTTGATGTAAGTCCGGCAGGAAGAAGAAGTGTCGCATACATCTCCTTGGTGTACTTCTTAACATACTTAGGAACTTCCGGTCTTGTTCCGACAAGAGTCATATCCCCTGCAAGTATATTAAAAAGCTGAGGAAACTCGTCCATTCTGTACTTTCGTAAAAATGCTCCAACCTTAGTGATTCTTGAATCATTATCTACAGTCACTGCTGCCCCTAGCTTACTTGCATTGTCAACCATAGTCCTGAACTTGTATATACGAAAAATTCTTCCATACTGTGTTACTCTCGCCTGCCTGAAAAAAACAGGTCCCGGTGAATCAAGTCTGATTGCAAGTGCAATTATTCCCATTGGAATAATTAAAACTGCCAGCATAATACCAGCAACAATAACATCAAGCACTCTTTTCATCTCTAACCACATTCTGTGTTTCATAAGTATATTATAGTATTTTCTTACTTCCTTAGTTCTCATTTCATCAGGAAGAAGCTGCCATGGTCTTAACTCCATCGTAATCAATCCCCTTTTTGTTGTTGTATAACTAATGTCCGATTATTTCATTCTGTTAAACTGCTCTATTACATATTCTACCTGTTCATCAGTAAGACATGTATGAAGCGGCAGTGTAATCTCATTACGATACATATTATATGAATGTGGAAAATCCTTAATATCAAATCCCATGTTCTTATATGCCGTATGCATTGGAAGCGGCTTAAAATGTACATTAGTTGCAACACCTGCCTCAGCAAGTCTTGTAATCAGTTCATTACGCTCCTTAACATCCTTTCCAAGAAGCCTTACAAGATACAGATGACCACTTGAAGTATATTCATCTGTAAAATGCTTCATAATATCCACATCATCGGCTGCAATCCCTTGTGTATATCTCTCAATTATATCTCTTCTTCTCTTAAGAAGTCCCGGATATCTCTTAAGCTGTACAAGCCCAATAGAAGCCATAATATCAGTCATGTTACATTTGTAATAAGTTCCTTTGATATCATATTCCCATGCACCAAGCTTAGTCTTTGCAAGCGCATCCTTAGACTGTCCGTGAAGTGAGTAAAGCATTATCTGCTTATATATATCCTCATCATCAACTCCCGGAATACTTCTCCATGTAAGAGCTCCGCCTTCTGCTGTTGTAAGGTTCTTGACTGCATGAAATGAAAAGCTTGTAAAGTCAGCCTTCATTCCACTCATAACACCACCCTCACTTGCTCCGAAACCATGTGCAGAATCAGCAACAATTGCAACTCTGCCAAGTGCCTCCTGAAGGGGTGTTGAAGCCTTAAATATATTCTTTTTACTCTCGACAATCTTTCTTATCCTGTCATAGTCAACCATAACACCACCTATATCTACAGGTATTACAGCCTTGGTACTCTCATTAATTGCAGCTTCAAGCGCGTCATAATCAAGGTGATATGTGTCCTTTTCAACATCAATAAGAACAAGCTTTGCATTAACATGCGCAACGACACTTGCAGATGCTGTATAAGTGTATGCAGGAACAATAACCTCATCGCCCTCACCGATTCCTAACAGACGGAGTGCTGTCTCTAAACATGCTGTAGCTGAATTGAGACATGCCGCCCTGTTACAGCCTGTAAACTGAGCAATATTTCTTTCAAACTCTTTAGTTCTTGGACCTGTTGTAATCCATCCTGACCTTAAAGCCTCAGAAACTGCCTGAATCTCTTCCTCGGTTATATCTGGTGGTGAAAATAAAATATTCATAACTCTTATCTCCTTTTCGTACTCTGCTTTGTAGATGACTTTGTTGTTGCAGGAGTGACTGTTGGAACCTGTACCTGTGTTGTAGTCTCCTGGGTACCTCCACTTATCATTTCTGGAAATGCATATGTCAGGTCTCCTGCTGTATTAGCAATTGATATTGTATAACTAACTGTATTATATCCATTCTGCGAAAGTGTAATCGTCTTCTTTCCAGATGATTTATCAAATGAACACGGAACAGTTCCTATGTATTCACTATTAACATAAAGTACCGCTCCCTTAGGTGCTGTTATTGATACCTTATATCCACTTGTATTATCAGCCGCTGTACTTGTTGATGTACCGGATGAAGTCATATCGATAACCTTCGTAACATAAGCTGAGTTAACATTTATAATCTCAGAGTATTCCTGATAATTGTTGGCTACCAGCTTAATTCTGTGAGTTCCATAAGTCAAAGAAACAGGGGATGAATAATCAACCTCAGTTCCATCTATACTCATTACTGCACCGGACGGAGTAACCGAGAAATTAACCGCACCTGTTTTAACAGGATCCGTCTGGACTTCTGAAAAATCAACTGTGGTAGTTGCATCCTTTGATATAGTAACAGTCTTACTTGCTGACAGGCTACCATTACGGACATTAACCGTAAATGTACCAACAGGTGCAGTTACAAGCATATCCGGAGTAATACCAAGAAGCTGTCTGTTTCCAATACTTACATATCCACCGCTTAGTGCATCAACTCCTGTAAACTTAAGGTATCCGTGTCCCTCTGTCACATCAACAGAATAAACCTTTTCTCCCACGCCTCTTATAACCAGCTTATCCTGATCAACAAGCTGTGCAATGCTTATTCTCTCATCTCCAGAAAGTACAACTGTGTAGCTTTCATATACCATATTGGATGCACCAATACTTAATTTCCTTGAACTCTCATCTACAGTAATTCCTGAAACATCGTATCTCGCCCAGGCATCACTGTTTCCATATATCTTAGTCGCTTTGCCCTTCTTATCGACATATACATCATATATGCCTCCCATATCCATGGTTGCCGCAGCCTTTACCTTACCGTATGCATCCTGAATATCTGTGCCACCTGAATAAGGCACTTCATATTCTGTTCCTGTGGATATATCAACAAACCTCATTTTAAGGTCACTTATATCACGCTGGGAAAGTACACCTGTAAATGTAGGATTCTCCCCATCACCTTTTATATCCTTATTAACAGTTGGTGCCGGTGTGATACTGCTTCCTGGCACCATTGCATTGCTGCTATTGTTACCGGATGCCGTACATGCAGTCGTTCCTACACAGAATATCACAACCAGACATATTGCCAATATCCTTTTAATAATATGTACATTCTTATACTTTCGTTCCATATACATTCCTCGCAAAAAACTTATCCCCTCGTATCCTCCGATTTTATCACAGACCACACATTTTATCAATTAATTCTCTTCTTTGTATATTCTGTGAAATAACAACTTTCAGCTTATCTATATTCTTTGCTGGAACCCACGCTTTTCCGGCATTATAATACTGGTTAATAATCTTCCAGAATTTTTCTGGAAAACTTAACAATGCAACCAGCATATCAAGGTCTACATCTGCAAGAGGTTTTAATTTATCATATTCATCAACAATCCTGTATGCCACATTGATATCCCAGTCATGCTTTTCCATAACCTTTCTTAAGAACTGGTATAAATCAGCGACCTGACAGTCATTATGGCATTTTTCGAAATTAGTCACGGCAGAACCTCCATTTTCCGTATCAAGAAAAACATTATGGTAATTATAACTACCATGTACTAACTCCCGTGTCTGTTCCATCCTCTCAAAACGCTCATCGAACTGTTCTGATTTAAGCAGTTCACTTGCATTATCTGCCTCTTTGTAAAATGTATCTATCGCACCAAGCGCTATCTGTTCAAATTCATTTTTCTTCTTCTTGCCTCGCATATAATTAGCAGCTTTCTTAATCTCCTTTGTATGCCTGTCAAGATTCTGTCTCATCCCTGCGCCCTTATCAAACTGGACATAAATATTCTGTGTGCGGCTTTCACTTGCTTTCAGCTCTGCCTCCTGTCCGTAATCTTCTGACTCCGCCAGCGCCATGCACTCCCAACGCCTCATCATATTCTGATTTTCACCTTCCTGCACATATTTAACTCCAGCTGAAGAAACAACATTTAAACAAATATGCAGCTGCGCCAGTGTTCTCACTGCCCCCACAACATCATTTACAGACTTGACATCACATTCCCTGCCGCCAAACCAGTTTTTCATCACATATTTCCGCCCGTCATCTCCCACTGTAAAAAGTTCCCCATCCTGATTTCTTACATATGAATCAACATTGTTAAATCCTGCCTCTGATACTGCATTTGTCACTGCCTCATCCCGCAGATAAAACCCGTCATTTCTGCTGCATTCAAGAAAAAGTCTGCATCCCCTGTCAGTAAAAAGGATTATTCCTCCACGACCTTTTACCATTTTCTTAATCTGCATATCATAAAATTTAAGACACTCTAATGATTTATCGTTCATAAAATCCCCCGTTTCTGCACTTGATACAGACGTCTTCTGCACATACGCCTACGTCTGCCTTATCTTATGAAAATAAATGCATCTATATTCCTGTGAATCCGTATCTTGATGAAAATGTGTTTTTTTCTTATAATAAATAGAAATGGATTTAATTCGCACATTTATACTAATTAACATTGCAGGGGGATAATATGCCGAAAACTTACCATATTGACATGCCGGAAGCTGTCAGGAATATTATACATACTATAGAAGAGCATGGATTTAAAGCGTATGCAGTTGGTGGCTGTATAAGGGACAGTATCCTTGGACGCACGCCTGATGACTGGGACATAACAACTTCTGCTGTACCCGGACAGGTAAAATCCTTCTTCAGAAGAACAATAGACACAGGAATTGCCCACGGCACTGTAACTGTCATGATAGATAAGACAGGATATGAGGTAACCACCTACAGAATTGATGGAGAATATGAAGACGGCAGACATCCTAAATCTGTTGAATTTTCTGCCAGCCTTGTAGACGACCTGTGCCGCCGTGATTTTACAATAAATGCAATGGCATACAACGATACTGATGGATTTGTTGATGAATTCAACGGACTTGGCGATTTAGATGCGAAAATAATCCGTTGTGTTGGTAAACCAGAATTAAGATTTACAGAGGATGCATTAAGAATGATGCGTGCCATAAGATTTTCTGCACAGCTTGGATTTACCATTGACGGGCCAACATGGAACGCAATTAAAAAGCTTGCTCCGTCAATCAGTAAAATAAGCATGGAACGTGTGCATGTGGAGCTTGGCAAAACTCTTATGTCAGCACATCCCGATTATGTATCTGAATATTCAGAAGCGGGACTTTTCGCACCAATACTTCCGGTAATTGACAATGCATTAAAGAGCCGTTACAGCCGCAAGATACTTGCCACCTTACGACACACCCCTGATAATATATACCTGCGCTACGCTGCACTTTTCATAACTTCTGCACCTGATGAAGCAGCAAAAACACTCCGCGCATTGAAAATGGATAACAAGACAGTTGACACAGTATCTAAGCTTGTTGAATTGTCAAAAATCGATATAGATGAAACAGAACCCGCTGTACGTACTGCACTTAACAAATATGGCAGAGAATTTCTTCCTCTGTGGCATGAACTTATGATGTCAGTAATACAGGCTTCAGAAGAAATTACAGGAATCGGCAATCCAGCAAAAGTAAAGCATCTCCTTACTCTTAAACGCCTTGTAACAGATATCCTGGAGCGCGGCGACTGCTTTACAATTAAAGACCTTGATATATCAGGAAATGACCTTATTGAATACGGTCTTCAGGGACACGAAATCGGTGAAACTCTCAAATCCCTGCTTGATATAGTTATAGAGAATCCCAAGCTCAACGACAAAGCAACTCTGATTGCTATGATTGAACATATTAAATAATATAAAAAAATATCCCTCACCAGTACCTTTCCGGCAAATCTGGTGAGGGATTCTTTTAATTCCCATCTTATATTTAATTAATATGCCTTACCCCAGTAAACCATAGCCTTAGCAGGCTTACCACAGCATACGCACACATCACTTAACTTCTCCTGTGCAAATGGCATACATCTTGATGTACATGTAGTATCTTCCTTAATCTTGTCCTCACAAGCCTGGTCTCCACACCACATAGCCTTGATGAATCCAGCCTTATTAGCTGCTGTATCCTTGAATTCATCATAATTAAGAGCTGTGTATGTATGAGCATCTCTGTGAGCTCTTGCTCTCTCAAGCATATCCTTCTGGATAGTATCAAGAATCTCAGGAATCTTGTCCGCAAGCTCATTGATAGATACAGTAATCTTTTCTCTTGTATCACGACGAACGATAACAGCCTGATTAGCCTCGATATCTCTTGGTCCCATCTCAACTCTTACAGGGATACCACGCATCTCCTGCTCAGAGAACTTCCAGCCTGGATTCTTATCTGAATCATCAACCTTAACACGAAGTCCTGCTGCCTTAAGAGCCTGGCCAACTTCATAAGCCTTGTCAAGAACGCCTGCCTTCTTCTGCATAATAGGAATAACATCAACCTGAACAGGTGCTACCTTAGGTGGAAGCACAAGTCCTGAATCATCACCGTGAGTCATGATAACAGCACCGATAAGTCTTGTTGTTGTTCCCCATGAAGTCTGGTGAACATATTTTAACTTATTATCCTTGTCTGTGTACTGGATACCAAATGCTTTGGCAAATCCATCACCAAAGTTATGGCTTGTACCTGACTGAAGGGCCTTACCATCATGCATAAGCGCCTCGATAGTATAAGTAGCCTCTGCTCCTGCAAACTTCTCCTTATCAGTCTTACGTCCCTTAATTACAGGAATTGCAAGAACTTCCTCACAGAAGTCAGCGTAAAGGTTAAGCATCTGCTGTGTACGTGCCTCAGCCTCTTCTGCTGTAGCATGTGCTGTATGGCCTTCCTGCCATAAGAACTCTCTTGAACGAAGGAATGGTCTTGTCTCCTTTTCCCATCTTACAACTGAACACCACTGGTTATATACCTTTGGTAAATCTCTGTATGACTGTATCTCATCTTTATAGAAATCACAGAAAAGTGTCTCTGATGTAGGTCTTACACACATTCTTTCCTGAAGTGGATTAAGTCCGCCATAAGTTACCCATGCAACTTCTGGTGCAAATCCTTCTACATGATCCTTCTCAACCTCAAGAAGGCTCTCTGGAATGAACATTGGAAGATAAACATTCTCAACACCTGTTTCCTTGAATCTTCTGTCCATCTCATTCTTAATATTCTCCCAGATTGCATATCCAGCCGGCTTAAAAATCATGCATCCCTTGACGCTTGAATAAGACATAAGCTCTGCCTTCTTACACACATCTGTGTACCACTGAGCGAAATCCTCTTTCATGGATGTAATCGCTTCTACTAATTTCTTATCTTCTGCCATAATAAACCTCTTTCTATGACATTACAGACCCGTTTCATACGGAGCCTGATGCGAATGCTGCTTCGCATTGTCCGCCTGCCATTGACGGCACCACTAGAGTTTATCATGTTCTAAAATGCTTTTCAAGTAAAGAACAAGTGCTTTTATTATACAATATGATATTGGGCCAAGAATAAATCCGACAACACCATACACAAGTATCCCGACATATATAACCGCAAGCATTGTAAATGGCGCAATTCCCATCCTATCGCCCATACATTTTGACTCCATAATCTCCCTCACAAAATAAGTGATAATATACAGAACCACAAGAATCACCGCATTTTTCACATGCCCGAAAAGCAGACTTCCCACAGCCCACGGTATCAGTACCGTTCCCGTACCGAATATCGGAAGCGCGTCAATAATTCCCGTCAGCACACCAAGAAGAATCGCATAAGGGTTGCCTATTATTAAAAATGCGGTGGAACACAGCACCATATTAATCGACATTATAATAAGCTGCACCCTGAAATATACATTTATCAAAGTCCTAAGCCCCACATGCACCGCTCCGACCTCGTCCTTAAATATAGTGTTCTCACGCCAGCTTCTGTATTTTTCCATTCCAGCCGCCGCATATATCGTTCCAATAAAGCACACCACAAGTCCGGCAACTGCCATAACGCACCATGTTATAACCGGAACAGAATGTTTTCTCATAATTGTAAAAAACATCTGCTGTCCGTCACCATCTATAATTATTCCTTTACATTTTTCAAAAAATGCGTAACTACAGCCCTCTTTTAGCTTAATCCAGCCATCAATACGGCAGCATACAAGCTTAAACTGCCCATCAAGGCTGTTAATATTCTCATCAAAATTGGCTATGAAATCTTTAAGTTCGCGAAACGCCATATAACCGACATACAACAGCACTGAAAGAATTATAAGCGTCACCATTGTTACAACTATACTCGCAGCAAGCGTCTTTTTCTCCCTTAAAAGTTTCGCCAGCCCCACTATCGGCTTCTGAAGCAGCACCGCAAAGCAGAATGCAAGCATGAACGGCCACACATAATAAAAAAGCACCTTGAATATAAAGAAAACCACCGCAATAATAACCACACTTCCCAAAAGAAGCGTTAAACGCTTCCTGAAACTCCACACATTTTCACCCATATGCCACCTCACACCTGCTAATACTTATCGTTTAATTAGTGTGTGCGTGGCTGGGACATTTATTCGCCGAATGTTGTTGATTAATTATTAAAACAAATGTATTCTTAATAAAAACATTAAAAGGATACAACCATGCTTAATATAATACACGAAACTAAAGACATTATTATAGTGAATAAACCAGCCGGACAGCTATCCCAGGGTGCGAAAGGATTTGATTTAGACCTTGTAAGCGAGGTTATGACTTACAATGCCACACAGGGAAAGCCTGCATACGCAGCAATAATCAACCGCCTCGACAGACCGGTTTCAGGACTTGTACTTATTGCAAAGAATAAGTCCGCAGCTTCAAAGTATTCCACACTTATGCAGAAGGAAGGCGGATTTAATAAACAATATGAAGCTTTAATATGTGGAAAACTATCCGAACCAAAAGGAACTTTTGTGGATTATTTAAAGAAAGATGGAAGAACGAACACATCAGCCATAGTTCCGGCAGACGACGCCGCTAATGATAAAGAAGCAAAGCTTTCAAAGCTTGAATATGAAGTGATATCTTATGATGAAGTTAAAGACATTACACATGTAAGAATACATCTGATTACCGGCAGACATCACCAGATAAGAGTACAGTTTGCAAGCCGCAGGAACCCGCTTGTTGGAGATTATAAATATGCCACTGCTGATTGCGGCATGGATAACGCCGTTAAAGCAGTGGCACTTAAAAGAAACCAGATTGCGCTGTGTGCAGTTTCACTTACAATTGAAAATGAAACATATAGTATTGTGCCTGATTTCATGCCCGGCTGAGTCCAATAATCAACAAAAATATAAGACCTGCGAACATTATGTACGCAGGTCTTTGTCAAAACTCCCGTCAATTACATCTTAAAGCGGTATCCCACACCCCAGATAGTCTCAATATACTGAGGCTTGCTTGTATCAAGCTCAATCTTCTCTCTGATTTTCTTGATGTGGACAGTTACAGTTGCGATGTCACCGATTGAATCCATATCCCAGATTTCCTTGAAAAGTTCTTCCTTAGTGAAGACATGGTTAGGATTCTCTGCAAGGAACGTAAGAAGGTCGAATTCCTTTGTTGTAAATGGCTTCTCCTCACCATTAACAAATACTCTTCTTGCTGTCTTATCAATCTTTATTCCTCTGATTTCAATAATATTATTGTTATTCTTAGAATTACTTACAAGTCTGTCATATCTTGCAAGATGTGCCTTTACTCTTGCAACAAGCTCACTAGGCTGAATGGCTTGGTCATGTAATCATCCGCACCAACTCCAAGTCCTCTTATCTTATCAATATCTTCCTTCTTGGCAGATACCATGATAATAGGAATATCCTTAACTTCTCTTACCTGCTTGCATATCTCGAAACCATCAGTTCCGGGAAGCATGATATCAAGGATACACATATCAATATCCTCATGCAGTGCAGCCGCAAGGCCACTTGTTCCATCATTACATACCTCAACCTCATATCCGTTAAGTTCAAGGTAATCCTTCTCAATATCTGCAATACTCTCTTCATCTTCTACAATTAATATCTTGCTCATAGCCAGTCCCCTTTCGTGTAGTTTCATTATGCATTCTCAGGATTCTCTTCATCCTTTGCTTTAAGCAGATTAAGATGCATGGTCGTGCCTTCGCCCTCTACACTCTCTGCCCATATTTTTCCTTTGTGGTCCTCAACAATCTTCTTAACAATTGCAAGGCCTATACCACTTCCACCATGCTTGCTGTTTCTTGATTCATCAGTTCTATAGAAACGCTCAAATATTCTCTCAACATCTTTAGCTGCAATGCCAATACCGTTATCTGAGAATATTGCATGAATGTAGTCGCCTTCATCGTACAGGTCAATCTTAATCTTTCCCTGCCGTCCCTCAGCCATATACTTAACCGAGTTACTTATAATATTATTAACAACCCTCTTTAACTGCTCCGGGTCAACATTCATATATGCCGGCTCAGTAAGATGGTCATTATATTCCAGTTCAATCTGGCTTGCCTCAAGCTCTGTGCCTATCTCTTCACAGCAGTCTCCAAAGTAGTCACTTACATTACATTTTACAAATGTGTATGGAACCCTGTTAGTATCAAGCCTTGAATATATAGTAAGCTCATCAATCAGCTTGTCCATATCATTAACCTTGTTAGCAATAGTCCGGATATACTTAGCCTGCTTTTCAGGCGTGTTGGCAATTCCGTCACGCAAGCCTTCCACATATCCTTTAATAGCCGTAAGCGGTGTCTTTAAGTCATGTGAAATATTTCTAATAAGCTCCTTTTCCTCGGCATCAGACTTAATCTTATCCTCCGCACTCTGCTTAAGTACGACTCTCATCTCCTCAAAATCCCGGCATACATCCCCGATTTCGTTGTTAGATACCTTTGGCATCTCGAAATCCATATTGCCTTCTTTAATATTATCAGTTGCAAGCTTCAGCTTATTAAGTGGCTTAACAATAGAACTGTATATCCACAGAGTAAGTCCAAGACTTGTAATAACAAGTACCATAATTATAACAAATATAACCTGCATTATAAATGTCTTAACCTGTGGAAGAATCTGTTTCAATGAAGTAACAATTGACACGCTGTAAAAATTATCTTCTGAATCCTTAAAATTAAGCTGTTTTATAAGACTCTGGTACTCTCCACCCTTGTAAGTCCCAACATCAGAAACATTCTCTTCATCAGCAGAATAATCAGGAAGAATCTTTACAATTTCACTGTCTGGTGCTTCTGTTGAATTATATATAATAATTCCATTCCTTCTTACAACAAGACAGGACATCTTAGATGACAGCTCTCCTGATAATTCATCAAGATATTCCTTATTAGTAAACTGCTCTGGTGAAGTATCAACCTCAGTCTTCATATCCTTGTATATGCTGTCAGTAATCTTTCCAAAAAGTATTATAGGTGAATATACGCCAACAAAAATTTCTCCGTCATCTACATTATATGTTCTCTCAATGCTTTCCTTCTGTACACAATACAGACCTCCAAGAGCAAGACCACTCAGCAGCACAGGAAGTATAACCATAATACAGAAAGAAATATACAACTTATTCTTTAGCTTCATAATTAACCCCTTTTCCTCTCAATACTACCATATACAGGGATATTTGTAACATTACAAATGTATTAATTTTATTAAATATAAATTAAAACAGCTGTAACGGAATATCCGCTACAGCCTGCAATTAACCTATCTTGAGCCTGAACTTCTGAAGTTCTCTTTCTGAATCAACTCTTTTAATAATTCCACCAAGGTTAGTAATCTTTCCTTCAAAATCCTCATAACCTCTCTGGATATATTCGATATCATCAATCTCTGATATACCATCTGCTGCGAGCGCAGCAATAACAAGTGCTGCTCCTGCTCTTAAATCAGGCGCATTAAGCTGCACTCCACAAAAACTCTTAACGCCTTCAATATAGGCCGTGTTACCCTCAACCTTAATCTTGGCACCCATTCTTCCAAGCTCATCAACATATTTGAATCTATTCTCAAATATGCTCTCAGTTACCATACTTGAACCTTCTGCAAGTGCAAGTACAACTGAAATCTGTGGCTGCATATCTGTCGGGAATCCCGGATATGGAAGAGTCTTGACATTAGTACTCTTAAGCTTACAGCCTTCTGCTATAACCCTTAAGCTGTCGTCACCTTCTTCAATCTTACAGCCCATCTCAATTAACTTGGCAGATATTGATTCCATATGCTTAGGAATAATATCCTGAATAACAACATCACCATGTGTAGCTGCTGCTGCCATCATAAATGTTCCAGCCTCAATCTGATCCGGAATAATAGAATAAGTACATCCGTGAAGTCTCTTAACGCCTTTGATACGGATTACATCAGTTCCTGCACCTTTAATGTTCGCACCCATAGAATTAAGGAAATTCGCTACATCAACTATATGCGGTTCCTTAGCCGCATTTTCCAGAATAGTGTCTCCCTCTGCCATACATGAAGCCATCATAAGATTAATTGTTGCACCAACTGTTACAACATCAAAATAAACATGAGCTCCTGTAAGCTTCTCTGCCTTTGCATGTACAACTCCACAATCTATATCAACATCCGCACCAAGTGCCTTAAAGCCCTTGATATGCTGGTCAATTGGACGGCTTCCTATATTGCATCCTCCTGGGAGTGCAACATGAGCCTCATTGTACTTGCCAAGTAAAGCACCTAACAGATAGTAAGATGCTCTTATTTTTCTTATATAATCATATTCTACATTGGTATCACAGATTGAACCACCATTTATCTGAACGGAATTGTTATAAACATACTTAACCTTAGCACCAATTCCTTCTATAGCCTGAAGTAAAACTCTTGTGTCTCTAACATTAGGTACATTTTCAATTGTTACAGTATCATCTGTCATAATTGCTGCTGCAAGAATACCTAAAGCTGCATTCTTCGCACCACCAATGGAAACTTTTCCTCTGAGTGGCACTCCACCCTTGACAACATATTGTTCCATATAGCACCTCTAAACATAATAGTCACATCTTATAAAGTATATCACAGAACTTTTATTTGTAAAGATTTTCGCTGAAAATACATTTATAAAAATATGACAAATTAACCCCTGTTATAATTATATGCAGAAATTGCATTTTGTTACATAACAAAGGCTGTCCTTTATCAGGGCAGCCTTATTATTTTATACACTACTAATTCTTATTAACATAATTAAGCGGATTAACAGGAACTCCACCAACCCATATTTCAAAATGCAGATGTGGACCTGTACTGTAACCGGTATTACCAGAAGCTGCAATAGCCTGTCCCTGTGTAACACTCTGTCCAACGCTTACCTTTATAGAACTGAGATGTCCATATCTTGTCATAGTTCCATTACTATGTGTGATATCAACACAGTATCCATAATCAGCAAACCAGCCTGCTCTTGTTACAGTTCCGGCAGCTGCAGCTGTAACTGTAGTTCCCTGCGAAACTGACCAGTCAACTCCCTTGTGGAGACTTCCCCATCTGTATCCAAAACCGGATGAGAATGAACCACCTGATATAGGTTTAAGATATGTTGGTGGTGTAAGTGTTCCAACTGCAATTGTCTTAGGTATTGATTCTTTTATAATATCCTCTTTGATATATGTTCTTCCTGTTTCGTTACCATTAGAATAAGTAACTTCTGCTGTTACCGCTCTGTGGCCTGTTGTTCCCTCTGAAATAACAGTATTAGTTCCACGATAATTAGTATCATCATCCTGATAATTAGGTTCAGCCTCATAATCCTCTTCGTAAGTCATCTGATATTTTGTAATAACAGATATCTCTGACTTTGGAACAGTTACAGTTATTGAATCTCCAGGTGCAATTACGCTGTTCTCTGAAAGATTAGAATTAAGGCTTAACAATTCTGACATTCTAAGACCATTATTCTGTGCAATAACAGACAATGTATCTCCTGTCTCTACTGTGTATATTGTCTTTTCTGCATGTTCTTTAGTTATATTTTCATATGCCTCATCAACAGTTGTTGTTACCGCATTATCAGCTGGTACTTCGACTATGACAACGTCTGTATCAAATGATATTCCTGTAAGGCCATCACCATTGGCAACTGTCTCTCCATCCTGTGAAACTGCTGTTCCACTGATAGCTGATGATACGATTTCTGCTGCTGTACTTTCTGTAGCCTTTTCATTAATGCTTATTCCATAAGTACCTGTTGCTGCATCAACAATATCAAGAGAAACTGTAAAAGCATTATTAGGATCATATTTTGCTATAAGCTTCTCAAATAATGCAATAACACTATCCTTAGAATCTAAAGTTACAACAAAATCTCCAAATCTTACTGTATAATACATATGGAAATCTACATCCATAACATTATCAAACATATAGCTGTAAATAGCACCTGAAAGTTCATCAACACTCATTCGCTGAGCTACAGTTCTGCTTTCCTTATTAATTTCAATGTCAGGATCCATATACACAACTTCATTATATTGTGCACTTAATTCCTGCCTTGCAGATGCAAGTGCAACAATAACCTCTTCTTCTGTGTTGGCAGCCCCAACCTTCATTCCGTTAATAGTTATACTATAATAATTAGCTTCCGTTTTTAATAAATTCTTTGTCAAAAATGGAATTGCTATAATACAGACCAGACTCGCAACTGTCATTGTATTAATCAGTGTGAGCTTCATTCGTCTGCCATATCTAGACAAGCGTTCCATGAGTTCCTCCAAATATTGTGTTAATATATAGTTATCTTCTTGTAATATCTTTGTAACAATTTTGTAACAATTATACTAACACAACACATTTGGTTTGTAAACCCTATTTTTTCTTTCTGGAAGATTTTACCTTAGCCGGCTTCTGCACTGAATATCCGAACTTACCTATAAAATCTCCAAGGCCATAATATCTTCCATGCGAATATGCAATCAGGTCTGCATCTGACAAATGCAGTGTTCCCTTCTCATCTAACAGGCTTTCATCTACATTTACAGCCATAACCTCTGCTATAAACATATCGTGGCTTCCAAGCTCTAACACCTGCTTAACCTTACATTCGATATTGACAGGACTTTCTGCAATTGCTGGAGCTTCAATCTTAACTGACGGTGCTGCTGTAAGATGCATGTCTGCAAATTTGTCAACGTCCCTGCCAGATTTTACTCCACAATAATCAGTGGCTCTCGCAAGCTTTCTTGTTGTAAGATTAATAACAAATTCGCCTGTTTCCTTAATAATATCATGGCTGTAGCGTTCTTTTCTTACTGATATCGAAACCATTGCCGGATCAGAGCATACAGTTCCTGCCCATGCAACGGTAATAATATTAGGCTTTTCTCCTTTTCTTGCGCAGCTTACCATAACCGCTGGCACAGGATAGAGCATGTTGCCCGCTCTCCATGTCTGCTTCTTGATGTCCGATTTATTCAATCTATCATTCTTAGGTCTGCTGCTCTTCTTCATCTTCTCACTCATGCGTTAAGTGCCTCCTTAACATGATGATATCCTTCAAGAATAATAGCTGCATGGTCTGCTGCCAGTCCGTCACCATCAACAACCTTATAAGTACGGTTCTTAAGAATACCCTTTCTATAGGTAACTTCTACTCTTGCACAGATATTAATATTCTTATCTGCATTGGACAGCCTGCACAGCCATTCTTCTTTAACCTGTGATTCATCCTCTGTTTTATTAACCAGCTCATCAGATATATCAAACCATCCCGCCTCTCTGGCGTCATCGCCAGCCTGTGCCTTCTGGCTTCCTTCGTCTATCAGTGCAACAAATGCTGTTGTAATAATTCTTGTTCTTGGATCACGGTCATAATCTCCGTAAGACTTAAACTGCTCTGCTTCAATATCATGCAGACCGGTTTCCTCCTGAAGCTCTCTTAAAGCCGCATCGTAAAGATTTTCTTTAAATTCAACAAATCCTCCCGGACACGCCCACAGTCCGATAGATGGGTGATTGCCTCTTTTTATAAGAAGAACTCTCTTAACCTCTGAACCTTTCTTAGTAAATACAACTGTATCCACAGTGTTACATGGATTCTGATATTTATTCGGATCATATTTATCAAGGAAAACAGCCAGACTTTCACCAGCCTTATTAAGTTCTCCTGTTCCCACAAAGCATTTATTCCGCTCTTCACTTAAATACTTCATCTTTTCTTCCCCTTGCTCGCTCCAAACCATTTAATTCTTGTATCCTTTGCACCGCAGAATTTTCTGTGTATGAAATCATCCAGCACCTCATTAAAGCTGCAGAATTTATCTACAAGTACAATAACAAATGTTTCTTTATATTTGGGTGGTGTAACTGTCAATGGAAACATATGCTTTGCAATCATGTCTCCCTCTTTTTCTGTTATATCAAAATACTTTCCTGCATTCTTAAGTGCCTTTGTAGGATGCTCAAAACCATGAAGTCTCTCACCCTTCCCAGGTGAATACTTGTGCCAGTCGTACAGAAACAGGTCATGTAAAAGTCCTGCCTTAGCTCCTGCCTTCTCATCAAGATGTAATTTCTTGCACACAAGATAATTATAATAAGAAACATGTACGCTGTGCCCGAAAAGGCTTGTACGTCCATGATGCGAATATTTCTTCATACTCTGTATCACATCATCTGAAAACATCTTATTCATCCTGTTCTTATATTCCCTGCCAGACTCATTCTGCTTAATGTGTCCTAACTTATATCTATTACATATCCTGTCTATCGCATTAGAATATTCATCTTTCTTAATTCTCGCCTTGTATACAGGTCTAATGCTTCTTCCTTTGTAAGAATTAATCTTAACTGACATATTAATCTCCATTCCTGCCCATAAACATAATCTCGTACATGCGGCAATAAAATCACCTTGAAAATTATATCATAAAAGCCTGTACATTTGCATAAATATAATTATTAATATATTCAACATTTAAGTTGTATGATTATAGAAATTGTGCTAAACTATGCACATAATCACTTGCATTTTTTATGCAGAAATATGATTCGGAGGAGAATATAATATGGATGGTAATGTTATAGTTGGACAGTCAGGAGGACCTACTTCTGTTATCAACTCAAGTCTTGCTGGGGTATATAAGACAGCCATAGACAGAGGAGCTAAGAAAGTTTATGGTATGCTCCACGGTATTAAGGGACTTCTTGATGGTCAGTATGTTGACCTTTCAGAGAAGATTAACTCTACAATGGATATCGATTTATTAAAGAGAACACCTTCATCTTATCTTGGTTCATGTAGGTACAAGCTCCCTGAGATAAGCGAAGACAGAGAAACATTTGATAAGATTTTCAAGATTCTTGATGATCTTGATATCAAATATTTCTTCTATATTGGTGGTAACGACTCAATGGATACTATCAAGAAGTTATCTGATTACGCAATCGTTACCGGAAGCGATATTAAATTCATGGGTGTACCTAAGACTATTGATAATGACTTAGCTGTTACAGACCACACACCAGGATTTGGTTCTGCTGCCAAATTTATCGCAGCTACTATGAAGGAAATCATCAGAGATGGTCTTGTATATGATTATCCTACAGTTACTATTGTAGAGATTATGGGACGTAACGCCGGATGGCTTACAGCCGCTGCTGCTCTTGCAAAGAGTGATGACTGTGAAGGTGTAGACCTTATCTACCTTCCAGAGAAAGTATTTGATATCGACCATTTCATGGCAAGAGTTAAAGAAATTGCAGCTAAGGGCCGTTCAATGGTTATCGCTGTTTCAGAAGGTATTAAGGTTGCTGACGGAAGATATGTATTCGAGCTTTCAGAGCATGTAGAGTTCGTAGATGCATTTGGCCACAAGCAGCTTGCTGGTTCAGCTAAATTCCTTGCTAACAAGATCGGTGCTGAACTTGGCATCAAGACTCGTGCTATCGAACTTTCAACACTTCAGCGTTGTGCAGCTCATATGACAAGCCGTACAGATATCACAGAAGCATACAACGTTGGTGGTGCTGCTGTTAAGGCTGCATTTGAAGGCGAGACAGGTAAGGTTGTTGTTCTTAAGAGAGTTTCTGATGATCCATATATGTGCATCACAGAGACTAACGATGTTCACCAGATTGCTAACATCGAGAAGAAAGTTCCTCTTGAGTGGATTACAGATGATGATTTCGTAACAGACGACCTCATCCACTACATCAGACCACTTATCCAGGCTGAGCTTTCACCAATCATGGTAGACGGTCTTCCAAGACATCTTAATATTAATTCATAATAATATTATTACATAACAAAAAGCAGGTAAGGAATTTCCTAACCTGCTTTTTTGTTTCTGTCTCTACGCTGATATGCTCTTACCAGTATACAACTGATAATATCTGCCCTTCTCTTCCATGAGCTGGTCGTGTGTTCCACGCTCGATAATTCTTCCCTGCTCCATAACCATAATACAGTCTGCATTACGGACTGTAGAAAGTCTGTGTGCAATAACAAATGACGTTCTTCCTGCCATAAGCGCATCCATACCCTTCTGGACAAGACGCTCTGTTCTTGTATCAATAGATGAAGTAGCTTCATCAAGAATAAGTACAGGAGGGTCTGCTACAGCTGCTCTTGCAATTGCAAGAAGCTGTCTCTGTCCCTGGCTTAAATTAGCACCTCCGCCATGAAGCACAGTGTTATAGCCATCAGGAAGTCTCTTGATGAATCCGTCAGCATTGGCAAGTCTTGCTGCAGCGATACATTCCTCATCACTCGCCTCAAGTCTTCCGTATCTGATATTATCCATGATTGTACCCGTAAATAGGTTAGTATCCTGAAGAACGATACCAAGGCTTCGTCTTAAATCATTTTTCTTAATATTGTTGATGTTAATTCCATCATATCTGATCTTACCATCCTGAATATCATAGAACCTGTTGATAAGATTAGTAATTGTAGTTTTTCCTGCTCCGGTACTTCCGACAAATGCAATCTTCTGTCCCGGTGTAGCATACATTTTAATATCGTGAAGTACCATTTTGTCCGGATTATAGCCAAAGTCAACTCTGTCAAATGTTACATCACCAGCAAGTCTTGTGTACTCTGCACTGTTACCATCCTTTGCAGGCTTCTTCCAAGCCCACATCTCAGTATTTTCTTTAGTCTCAATAAGCTCATTGTTCTTGTTGTATCTTACATTTACAAGCTCAACGAAACCTTCGTCAACCTCCGGCTTCTCGTCACATAACTCAAATACTCTTCCGGCACCAGCCATCGCCATAACGATACTGCTCACCTGCTGGCTTATCTGGGTTACAGGCTGTGTAAAGCTCTTGTTAAGACTTAAGAAAGCAACAAGTGTACCAATTGTAAGTCCTGAAAAATCACTCAGAGCAAGAATACCACCAACTATTGCACATAATACATAGCTGATATTACCTATATTACCATTAACAGGCATTGTGATATTAGCAACCTTGTTAGCGTTATTGGCACTCTCACGAAGCCTGTTGTTAATCTCCTTAAACTGCTCAATACTCTTATCCTCGTGGCAGAACACCTTGACAACCTTCTGTCCTTCCATCATTTCCTCGATATAAGCATTAACCTTACCGATATCCTTCTGCTGCTCAACGAAATATTTTCCGGAAAGTGCACTCAGCTTAGAAGTTACATAAAGCATAATAACAACCATCACAACCGATACGATTGTAAGCGGAATATCAAGCACAATCATACTTACAAATGTAGATACAAGTGTAATGCATGAATTGATAACCTGAGGTATACTCTGACTTATAAGCTGTCTTAATGTGTCGATATCGTTAGTATATACTGACATGATATCGCCGTGTGCATGAGTATCAAAATACTTAATAGGAAGTGACTCCATATTAGTAAACAGCTCTAATCTCAACTTCTTTAAAGTTCCCTGACCAACATTTACCATAATTCTGTTGTAGCAATATGAACATAATACACCGACCATAAGAACTGCAGCGAGCTTGATAAGTGCGCCTGCAAGCGGTGCATAATCATGTACTGCTGACTGTGTCAGCGGAATAATATAACTGTCAATAAGCTTCTGGATAAACAGCGTTGCTATCAGTGTTGTAAGCGCTGAAACAAGAATGCACACAAGCACTGCTATACACGAAAACTTGTAATTCTTTAAAATATATCCAAGCAGCCTCTTCATAAGAGGAAGTGGATTTTCTTTATTCTTCTTATTCTTCATATCAATATTCTTATCCATATGCTGCCTCCTATTCTCCTGCCTCGTCAAAATCACCGCCGCCCTGTGTCTGGACCTCGTAGATTTCGCGGTAAACTTTATTGTTCTCAACAAGATTTTCATGAGTATCAAAACCACTCACACAGCCATTCTCAAGCACCAATATTCTGTCTGCGTCCTGAATACTTGAAATTCTCTGTGATACGATAATCTTGGTAGTTCCTGGTATCTTTGTTGCAAATGCTTTCTTAATCTTAGCGTCTGTGGCTGTATCAACAGCACTTGTTGAATCATCAAGAATAAGAACCTTCGGGTGCTTAAGCAGCGCTCTTGCGATACAGAGTCTCTGTCTCTGACCACCGGAAACATTGCTTCCACCCTGCTCAATCCATGTATTGTATTTATCAGGCATTCTCTCAATGAATTCATCTGCACAGGCCTGACGGCAGGCTTCTATGCAATCCTCCTCAGACGCATTTTCATCACCCCATCTCAAATTATCAAGAATAGTTCCTGAGAAAAGCACATTTTTCTGAAGAACAACTGAAACCTCATTACGAAGAGTTTCGAGGTCGTAGTCTCTTACATCAATTCCGCCTACGCATACAGAACCATCCTTAACATCGTACAGTCGGCTTATCAGATTAACGAAGCTTGATTTACCACAACCAGTTCCGCCGATAATACCGATTGTCTCACCCGCATTTATATGGATATCTATATCTTCAAGGGCATCCTTGTCGCTGTCCTTCTTGTATGTGAAGTTCACATGGTTGAAATCAATTCTTCCATCAGGTACTTCCATCACCGGATTCTCAGGATTAGTTATATCTGCCTTCTCGTTAAGAACCTCAGCAATTCGTCTTGCACTCGCTGCACTCATTGATACCATAACAAATATCATAGAAAGCATCATAAGTGCCATCATCATGCTCATTACATAGCTGAACATTGATGTCAGATTACCCGTTGTCATAGTTCCATCTGTAATAAAATGTGCCGCAAACCACGAAAGTGCAATAATACTTCCATATATAACAAACATCATAATAGGATTGTTGAATGCAAGCCATGATTCCGCCTTAACAAATGTCTTATAAAGATTCTCGGCAGCCTTACTGAATTTCTTATTCTCATGGTCTTCTCTTACAAATGCTTTGACAACTCTGATTCCTGTGACATTCTCCTGGACACTTGCATTTAAATCATCATATTTGGCAAAACCTTCTGTGAATATTGGAGTCACCTTATATATAATAAAGAAAAGTACAAACCCAAGAAAAATAAGCGCACCTAAGAATATAAGACTTAATGTAGGATTGATAACAAAACACATAACCATACTACATATCATCATAAGTGGTGCTCTTACTGCAATTCTTAAAATCATCTGATATGCATTCTGCACATTTGTAACATCAGTAGTCATACGGGTAATAAGACCTGCTGTGCTGTATTTGTCTATATTAGAGAATGCGAAGTTCTGGATATTCGAATAGATTCCCTCTCTTAAGTTACATGCAAATCCAGTAGAGGCCAAAGCCGCATATTTCCCTGCCTGAATTCCAGCAAACAGACTTATAAATGCAAGCACAAGCATAAGTCCGCCATACATTAACACCTTGCTCATGTCTCCCGCCTGAATACCCTTATCGATAATACTTGCCGTAACAAACGGAATAAGTATTTCCATAAGAACTTCAACAATTATATATATTGGCGTCTTTATCGAGACTCTTTTATACTCACCAATATATGACGATAAAGTTTTTAACATTTCTTACACTTCCTTTCACAGTTATTCACATCATCGTATACTTTTTGTAACAGACGGTGTAATTCTTCTTTTTCATCAGCAGAAAGCGCTGAAAGAAACCATTTTTCTTTGTCATGCATTGCCTTGCCTGCATGAACGCACATGGCTCTGCCCTTGTCTGTTATTCTCACATGCTTGACTCTCTTATCTGAAGGGTCATAGAAGCTTTCTATCATCCCCTTCTTTTCAAGCCTTGCTGCTGTTCCCGCTATTGTCGCCTGGGCTACGCCAAAGTGCTTCTCTAGCTCCTTAAGCGTAATACATTCATCTTTAGTTTCATTAATTATCATAAGCATCTTAACCTGTGAAGATGTCATGTCATCTGCTCTTAACTCCTCATTGGCACATCTTCCAAGAATATCATTAAGACGCTTTATAAGTTCTCCACAATGGAGTGACTCTCGCTGCATATCTGCTCCCTTCGTAACAAAACGACATACGAACCTGCCATTCTTTTAATAAAAATCTTAAGTCGCCTTGCTATATTACAAAAATGACAGCACGCTGTCAATAGCGCGCTGTCATTTTTATTTAATATTTAATGTTATCTGTAATAAGCAGGCTTCAGATGAACCGGAACACCATCTGAGTATTCAGCAATATTAGTTCCCTGAATAAGTGGCCTTACATACTTAATATACTCATCAGAAATATCTGTTCCCTCTGCGGTTATCCACTCTGCTGGGAACTTCTTTTCCTTGTTGCATATATCGTTCACATCTGCAAGTCCGTAATTAATCTCATATCCGTTAGTATCATCTCTTTCAAATGTAATCATTTTTCCAGTTTCACCGTCAAGAGCTGCTACAACCGCTGCCTTTCCTGCTTTTCGGCTTCATCAATATCTGTTGCTGAAGCAAGAAGTGATGAGCATCTCTGTGGAAGATTAAGCTCAATACTTCTACATTTAATTCCAAATTCTGCTTTAACATAGTTCTCAAGATACTTTCCACAGCCTGTAAGCATCTTATGTCCAAAGCCATCAACCGATGCCGCATCTGCATATTCACATATGAATCTGCCGTCTTTGTCCGCAATTCCTTCTGATACGCACACAACAACTGCAGTTTCCTGTTCAAGTGCCATCTTAAGTGACTTCTTGAATTCTTCCATATCAAATGCATGCTCTGGCATATATATAAGATAAGGATTTCTGCTATACTCTGTTCTTGCAAGTACTGATGCCGCTGTAACCCAGCCTGCATGCCTTCCCATAAGCTCAACAATTGTCACAGACGGGTGTGCATAACATGTTGCATCAAGTATAATTTCTCTTAATGTTGAAGCAACATATTTGGCAGTTGAGCCATACCCTGGCGTATGATCTGTCATAACAAGATCATTATCAATTGTCTTAGGTACACCTATAAATCTGATGTCCGATTTCTCCAACAATGCCACTCTTGATAATTTTGAAACTGTATCCATTGAATCATTGCCACCAATATAGAACACATATCCAATGTTCATCTGTGCAAATGTATCAAACAATTTATCATACACCTTATCCCCTAAATCTTCTGGAAGCATATACCTGCAGCTTCCAAGAAAAGAAGCCGGTGTTATCTTTAATCTGTCAATCGGCTCATTATCTGCCACTTCAGAAAGATTAATAAAATTGCCTGCCAGAAATCCCTCAATTCCATGCACCATGCCATACACAGTGCCAATCTTTTCCTTATTTCTAAGTCCTTCCTCAATCACTCCATATAATGATGAATTAATAACCGCTGTTGGTCCGCCTGACTGACCTACCAGAATATTCTTTAACATACTCATGCCTCCTACCTTGTTGCTGTTGCTTAGATTGTATCACCTGTCAATTATTGATTGCAACATGATAATAATGTTCCTTAACAAGTTGACACATTTCCACTAAGCGTATAATATTCAATTATTCACACAAGGCGCTTAAAAGCAGCGCAGGAATGGAGTTTAATATGAGATTTGTAATCCAGCGTGTTAATCACGCAAGTGTTAAGATAGACGGTGAAGTTGTTGGAAACATCGGACATGGACTTCTGATTCTTTTCGGGGCTGGTCAGGACGACACAGAAGATATGCTTCCAAAATATGTAGACAAAATATGCAAAATGCGTATTTTTGAAGACGAGAATGGCAAAACTAATCTGTCACTGGCAGATGTAGGCGGAGAACTGCTTATTGTAAGTCAGTTTACACTTTATGCGGACTGCCGCAAAGGCAACCGCCCAAGCTTTACTAATGCCGGCGCGCCTGATATGGCTAACGCTCTCTATGAAAAATTCGTCGCAATGTGCCGTGAGCGTGTTCCTAAAGTTGAAACCGGCAGATTCGGTGCTGATATGAAGGTCAGCCTTGAGAACGACGGACCATTCACAATACTGATAGATAGTGAGGATTTCTGATATGTTTAGAATGTGGTGTAAGCTCTTTGACGACAGAGGGCATCTTATCAAAGACACTGTAATTAAAAATGCGGATTCTGATTTAAACAGAACCCGCAAAATATTCGCTGCCATCCACGATGCATGCTATGAATTCGACCTTGCCGAGCCAATCTGGCTTGATTCCAATGTCACCGAATTCCAGCGTCACTCAAAAGTCCGCTTTACCAAAGACAACTTTGTTGAAGATATCGAATTTGCTTATATGGAAATTGAGGTTATTGAGGAGGATTAGCAACAGGAGGGCTTATAACTGCCCTCCCGCTCTATTTGGTCTTAACTCTGACCTTCTTTCCTGAAAATGCAATTCCAAATTTCAGGATATCATAATTCCTTCCTGCTTCATCTCAGAATCATATCTCATATTATCAATCTGAGTCAGTGCCTCGTCTGCAAATGTATCAAGTAAATCTGCACTCAATCCATTCTTCCATTTTAATTCCAATATAATTCCCGGATACCTGTTTTCTCTTGGAATAAGGCTGATATCATATCTTCCATCGCCTGATTCCCTGTTAGATTTAATCTTATACTGGTTATCCATCAATGCAATCAGACCAAGCATTAAACCATGATAAAAGCCCTCTGCTCCTCCATCATAAAAACTTATGGATTTATCCATGTATTCGGATATTGCAGCCTGCAATTTTTTATAATCATTTGCATAAAGACTCTCCGCAATCTTGTTAGCAGTAGTTCTTGTGATAGCACCTATCTGCAGCAAATGTGACAAAATTTCATTCTTGTAAACCGCTGCAATTTCCCTGTTAGGAATGGAAACCTCGCACAGATATGAACCATCTGCCTGCAAATTTTTTCTCGGTGTTTTCAAATATCCTGCCACTAACAACAGACTATATATATTAGCCGGATCTTCTGCAATCGACCTGTATACAACATTCTGATCAATTCTGGCAATAACAGGCTCTCCCTGTAAAAGTGCATAAAGTCTCTCCGTTATGTCATCAGTAGCAATTTCAAGTACATCTTCAAGAATCTCATTCTTTCCTGTATTAACCCAATATGCCTGTGGAATACCGCCTTTAGAAATATAATTGATAACCGACCACGGATTGTATATCTCCTCGTTACCAAATAAATATCCATCATACCATTCTTTCAGTTCCTTTTCTTTACCTGACATACCATAATATTCAAGCATTGCTTTTACTTCATCACCTGTAAATCCGAAGAAGCTGTCATACGCTTCATCCATAACTGAATTAACTGTCAGATTATTAAGTCCACTAAATATACTTTCCTGTGCAATACGAAGAATTCCAGTAAGAAATCCATACGAAAGATTTCTGTTATCTTTAAATGCTCCTGAGAAGAAATTTCTCATAAATCCAATAATCTCATCATAGAAATCTTTTGAATATCCTTCCTGTATAGGCGTATCGTATTCATCAATTATAATAATCGGTGCTTTGCCATAATGCACAGCCAGCATTTTTGACAAACGCTCAAGTGCAGAAGTAAGTTCAACTTCATTGGCTGTGCCATTAAGAATCTTTAAAAAATTCTCCTTTTCATACTCTGACAGCTTATCACTGTTAAGCAATTCCTGATGTCGTCCAAATTCTTCCTGCAAAAGTCCACGAATCTTATCAATAGTTTCCTGCCATGTATCAAATTTAACATCTTTAAATGTGAGAAAAATCACCGGGTACTTACCCTGATGCGAACGGTATTCTTCTCCACACTGCCAGATTGCCTGATTTTTAAAATATTTGCTTGTATCCTCATCAGATATCTCAAAGAAAACCCTTAACATATCCATATTCAGGGTCTTTCCAAATCTTCTAGGTCTCGTAAACAATGATACCAATGGCTTCTGGTCAAGAAATTCCTTGATTAATAATGTCTTATCTACATAATAATATTCTGACTGTGCACGCACATAATCTGATATCCCAATAGGAAGTGCCTTCAAGCCCTTTCCCCCGGATTTCTTTACATACTTTCCCGTTGAAACCCTTTTATCAGCAGGTTTTGCTGCATCATCAGGAATTCTCCATGTTCCATTCTCCTTAACAGCCCCAGCTACTTTTCCTTTTTTGCACATATCATTCACAGCTCTTGAAGAAATTCCCCATTCTGCAGCTTTTTCTTTACAACTTTTCATCTGAACCTCCTCTGTCACTCCCACCGTCAACAATATATCTTACGCAAATTATAGCATTTTATACGAAGAATATCAACTTTCGTCCGCAATATATCAATTTTAGCACGAAGAATATCAATTTAATTTGATATATTGCGTTTTGAAAAAACATTCTTCTTTTTAACATTTAATTATAGTGAAAATGCGGACTCCTCTCGGAATCCGCATTTTTATATTAAATCTAATAAATCAAACATTCAATCAGCACTACCGCACCATCATTCCACCTTGCAATCCTGCCATTATACATCTCATCAGCTTCCTGCTGTGAAACGAGCGACTGACCGCGGTTTGCTGACCTTTCCGCTGACTCTTCAGAAGCATAATAATCAACCTTGCATTCATCTACAACATTTTTCGTGCCTGAAGAGAAATCATAAACTGTGAACCTTTCAAGTCCATCCCCCTGCCATACGCCTTTTATTCCGTCCATAATATAATAATTACCATTCGCTGAAACTATCGAAACAAATCCATTTTGTGAGTGGCTGTTTCCAACCTCTTTTGTATACAAAATCTGACCTGTAATGCCATCTTTGACAGTTACAGTGACATATTTTCTTGTATCATTGAGTGCCTCTTTAACATCACTGATATCCCCGGCATATCCGTATATCTCCATTGCCACATCATCATCAACACCATCATGCGTAAGGTCGTACCTATATTCTGCTATGAGATAATTCTTCATTTTATCATCATTCTGATTGTCAGTATCTGTCTCAAACATGCTATCTGTCGATTTTTCAGCACTGCCTTTAACATTAGACCCGCCAAACGCAAAAACTGTAATTGCTGCCACCGTCACTATCATTACAAATGCTACGCTTTTGTATGTTTTCTTATTGCCAGCGATTCTCTCAATCCTTTTCTTAAGTTCACGAAAACCAGAGGACGCTCCTGATAAAAGATATATATCCGATAATCTGCCTGAACGTCTGGCGGCAGCATTTAACAGCACCTCACCATATTTCTGTCTCTCGCTTGCACTGCAATTTCTTACAACCGCTTCATCACAGAATAACTCGCAGTCCTCTTTGTGAAAATGTGCTGCCAGCCACACAAGCGGATTAAACCAGTATATACATACACACAACATTCTCACTAACGCCCACCAGTTGTCTCTGTGTCTGTAGTGAGTCAATTCATGATTTATAATAAATTCATTGTTTCCTGTATTAGTGTTAAGGTACACAGCCGGACGAAATACTCCGTACAGACAGGCCGAATCCACAACATCAGTAATATAAATGCTGATTCGCCCACTATTACCTGTCTTGATTCTTGTAGATATAAGTCTTCTGTAAAATATGATATTGCTGACAACTACAATCAGAAACATAAGTGCCATGCCAGTAAACCATATACCCAGCATATAGCTTATAATATGAATATTGTCAGGCTTAGCACTACTTGTTTCCTGCATTTTTTTATCTGTGTATGTTTCGTTTTCTGCCTGCATCCTGCCATCTGACATCACATCTGTTATCCCCTTGGTATTCCCGGATGTCTGTACATTTCCAGCTATCTTAACATTATCACCAGTATCAGGCTGTTCTTCATTCGCTACAGCGCTGCCCTGCACACGCTTAATATTATCTAACAGATAATCTGTTACATTTACAACATTTCCAAATAACTGCACAGGTATTAAAAGACGCATTGCAACTAACGCCCACAATACACAGATTGCTCCGTTCTTTACTCTGCTGCCAAAAAATTTCCGCAAAATCATTACCACAACAATCATTATGCTTGATGTTATAACTACATTAATCAGCTTTCTCACCTGCCTTCTTCAATATAGCCTGCAACTCATTAATCTCATCCTTGCTAAGTTCGTTAGATTTGACAAGCGTGCTCATCATCATATTGACTGAACCCTTAAACACTCTATCAAGCAGACTCTTTGTCTCCGACAATGCCACATCTTCCTTCTTTACCAGCGGATAATATTCCCTTGCCCTGCCGCCTTCACTGTAAGCAATCAGTCCCTTATCCACCATTCTTCCAAGCATTGTGACAACCGTACTTTTGCTCCAGCCAGTCTCCTCTTCGAGCATGTGATACAACTGCATCATAGTATATGGCTGCTCCCATAGCTTCTCCATAATTGTCCATTCACTCTTATTTAAAGTCATCGTTTTCCCTCTCCTGTCCGTTCTACATCCGTCAACCTAAAGATAGCATTTTGTTTTACAAGTGTCAACCTCTTTATTTTAAAAAACGGACTCTGGCAATAACCAGAATCCGCACAGTCCACATATTCATTATAAAAATATATATTATACAATAACATTTCGCTCTTCCCCATCCATAAATGCCTTGATATTAAGATATATCTCGTCCATCAGGCGGGTTCTCGCCTCGTATGTCGCCCATGCAACATGAGGGGTAACGATAAGCTTGTTGCTGTCCTTAATTGTAAGAAGAGGATTGTCCTTAGCAACCGGCTCAGTGGTTATTACATCAAGTCCTGCTGCTGCAATCACGCCTTCGTTAAGCGCTCTTACAAGGTCTGCGTCATTAACAATCGGGCCACGTCCAAGATTCAGAAGAACTGCGCTGCTCTTCATCTTCTTAAGTGTCTCATAATTAAACAGATTTTCTGTATATTTGTTAAGCGGTGCATGAATTGACACGATGTCCGATTTCTTCAAAAATTCATCAAGCTCATATCTTTCGTATGGCACATCATAGCTGTGACCGCTTGCTGAATAGTATATTACATTACAGCCAAAGTCTGCCGCAATCTTAGCAGCGCCTCTTCCTATATTGCCAAGTCCGACAATTCCCCATGTCTTTCCTGCCAGTTCGTGAAACACATTTGCAAAATGTGAGAAGCAAGGCCACTCTGCATACTCGCCGCTCTTTACGAAATCATCATAATATCTCATCTTCTCGACAAGATAAAATGCAAGTGCAAATGTATGCTGTATAACTGACTGTGTTGAATATCCAGCAACATTGGCAACCCTTATTCCATGCGCTTTGGCATATTCTATATCAATATTGTTGTAGCCTGTAGCTGCCTCTGCCACCATCTTAAGATTAGGCGCAGCCGCCATGCACTCTGCGTTCATGTTAGTTTTATTAATAATAACGACATCAGGATTATGCTCTTTCATTCTTGCAACAGCTTCCTCATAAGAACTTAAGCTGTATGTCACAACCTCGCCAAGCCTGTTAAACTGCTCAAGCGAAATATCATCTCCGTATGTCATAGTTTCCAACATAAGTATCTTCATAATAATCCTCCGTTTCTGCACATTTTTGCATAATTATCGTACATTTTTAATAATTTCCCTGTACTGTTTATTTAGTTTTACAAGCTCCCTATCTACATTTTTTAGTAAAAAAAGTCGTCCTGCGCCTTTCATTTTCTTAAATGGTTTTACAGTCAGCCTGCTATGTATATCGACATTTCCGCTGTCATCATCTGTATAATTTCTGATTGCTATTAATACAGTCTGCATACAAACCTCCCAAAAGACATTGAATACTACCGCATTATACAACTTAATTAAAGCAGATATTGTCGAACCACCGTCTGATTAAATATTTGCAACAAGTTCCTTCATAACTTTGACATTGTTAGCAATTGCGAGCTTTTCAAATGCAGGGTAATCCATTGTTGCACTGTCATCAGCCTTATCTGATATAGTTCTTAATATTACAAATGGAACTTTATTAAGGTAAGAAACCTGTGCTATCGCTGCTCCCTCCATCTCTGTACAGAAGCCATCGAAATTGCTGCTGATTCTCTCCTTAACAGCCTTGTCTGATATGAACTGGTCGCCGCTTACAACTCTGCCGACATGAACTCCGATTTCCGGAACTGCATTTTTACAAGCCTCGCCAGCAAGTTTAATAAGTCTTTCGTCTGCTGCAAATGAAAGTGTATCCATTCTTGGAATCTGTCCTAAAGGATATCCAAATCCTGTCGCATCCATGTCATGATGAAGAACATCTGATGAAATAACAACATCTGCAATATCAATCTCTGCCTTAAGTGAACCAGCAATTCCTGTATTAATAATATAGTCAGCCTTAAAGTCATCGACAAGAATCTGTGTGCATGCCGCAGCATTAACCTTACCAATTCCGCTTCTTACAATAACAACATCTTTCCCGGCAAGCTTTCCTGCTTTAAATGTCATGCATGCCTTAGTTTCCTCGCGGGTAATCTCCATTACCTCAACAAGCTGTTCTACTTCTTCGTCCATTGCGCCAATAATGCCTATCATAAATCCTCCTTATATATCCATTTCAAACTGCATACATTATAATTGAACATTTGCAATAAAACAACTTATGCTTTTTCATATCTTCCAAAGGTGTTATAATATAGTCAGGTATGTATCAGAAGCTGTGTGAGCAAATGATAAATTAGCACAGAGCACGCTTGCGCTGCTTGTCGTTCGTAGCGGTACTAAGCTTGCTATAAGCAGATATCTGCGATATCTGTTTACAGCGCACTAAGTGCCGACGACTCCAAAGCACTCTGTGCCACTTTATCATTTGCTCACACAGACACATACATCCCTCACCCAATTATATATAAGCAGAAAGATTTGTGTAAATAATATATTTTTACACTATGTGCCTAAAACAGCACAAGAATGGAGGATTAATATGAAATTCAAGACATCAGGCGTATGTTCACGTGCAATAGATTTTGATGTTGTTGATGGAAAGGTTGTTAATGTGCATTTCACTGGCGGATGTGCCGGCAATACTCAGGGCGTTGCTGCTCTTATCGAGGGCATGGACATTGACGAAGCTATCAAAAGAATGGACGGTATCAAATGTGGCTATAAGGACACATCATGTCCTGACCAGCTTGCTAAAGCCTTAAAGGAATATAAGAAAGATAATGAATAGTGTCGCGCGATTTAAAAGAGTTTATGTCGAGATAACAAGCAGCTGCAACCTGCACTGTTCTTTCTGTCAGGAAACTCTAAGAAAGCCACATTTTATGAGTGTGGACGAATTCCGCACAGTGATTGAAAGAATCGGACATTATACTAATTATATTTATCTTCATGTTAAAGGTGAGCCGCTTCTTCACCCACAGCTTGGTGAAATTCTTAAGATATGTCAGGATGCTGATATGACAGTAAATCTTACTACCAATGCCACGCTTATTAAAGAGAAGCTTCCTGTTTTACTGGAGTATCCTGTGCATCAGATTAATGTGTCGCTTCACAGTGCTGATGATAACGACTGCATTGACATGGATTCTTATATTCATAATCTTTTTGAATCCTGCGAGACGCTTCTTGATAAGACTGAAACAGAGATTTCACTAAGACTCTGGAATACTAAGAAAGAGCCATTTCTGTTTGGTGAGAAGAACTGCACAATCAAGAGACATCTTTATATAAATGTTCAGTCTCCGTTTGAATGGCCTGATGTGAACAGCACTTATTGCAATGAGCGCGGATTCTGTCAGGGACTCCGCCAGCATATGGCTATTCTGTGTGACGGAACTGTCGTTCCATGCTGTCTTGACGGTAATGGAGTGATGGCTCTTGGCAATATTCTTGATTCAACACTTGAGGAAATCCTTTCACGCCCACGAAGCGTTGCATTTATGGAGGGATTCAAGAAAAAGACTGCGGTCGAACCACTCTGTATGCATTGCAGCTTTAAGGAAAGATTTGCTCATAAAATGTAATGATACATTTGAACAAATCGGACATTTTATTATATTTTCAGGAGAATGACCTATGAAAAAAATAGTACTTACCGGTGGTGGTACTGCCGGACATGTAACACCTAATATTGCCTTGCTTCCAAGCCTTAAGGAAGCCGGCTACGAGGTTTTCTATATCGGCTCATATACCGGTATTGAGAAAACTCTTATTGAAGATCTTGGAATTCCTTATTATGGAATTTCATCCGGCAAATTAAGAAGATACAGAAGTCTTAAGAATCTGTCTGATCCGTTCCGTGTGCTTCATGGACTTTTTCAGGCTAAGAGACTTATGAAAAAAATCAAACCTGATATCGTATTTTCTAAAGGAGGCTTCGTGTCTGTACCTGTTGTTCTTGCCGCCGGAAGCCGTCATATCCCAGTAATTATCCACGAATCCGATATGACACCAGGACTTGCCAACAAGATTGCTATGAGAAAAGCAACTAAGATATGCTGCAATTTCCCAGAAACTCTCAAGTATCTTCCTGAAGGAAAAGCAGTTCTTACAGGTTCTCCTATCAGACAGGAGCTTTTGCTTGGCAATAAAGCAGCCGGACTTGACCTTTGCAATTTCACAACTGACAAACCTATTATTCTCGTTGTTGGCGGAAGCACTGGTGCTGTCCATGTAAATGAGGCTGTAAGAAGCATTTTACCTGAGCTTCTTAAGGATTTTCAGGTTGTTCACCTGTGTGGAAAAGGCAAAATGGACGAATCTCTCAACGGAACTCCCGGCTATGTCCAGTTCGAGTACATAAGCGAGCAGATGCGCGACCTTTTCGCAATCAGTTCTATCGTCATCTCGCGTGCTGGCGCCAATGCCATATGCGAACTGCTTGCTCTCAAGAAGCCTAATCTTCTGATTCCGCTTTCTGCTAATGCAAGCCGCGGTGACCAGATTCTTAATGCCAATTCTTTCAAGGAGCATGGTTATTCCATGGTTCTTACTGAGGAGGATATGAATAAGGATACTTTACTTGCCGCAGTCCGCAAGCTTTACGCTGACAGACACCAGTACATCATTAATATGGAAAAGAGTGAGCAGCAGGATTCTATTGACAAAATTATGAATTTAATTAAAGATAATAGTAAATAATAATCCGGAGGTGATTTTATGGGCGCTGTTAAACATAGCCGTCAGCGTGACGCTATCAAAACATTTCTTATGTCACGCAAAGACCACCCAACTGCCGATGTTGTATACACATTTGTCAAAAATGATTTTCCAAGCATAAGTCTTGGCACAGTTTATAGAAACCTTTCTTTTCTTGTGGAGCATGGCGAAGCCGTTACTGTTCCATGTGAGGACGGATTTGTGCATTATGATGCCAACACTGCACCACATCTGCATTTTCAGTGCAGAAAGTGCAAATGTTTAATCGATATTACCAATCCATCTGATAATGAAATCCTTGAAAATCTCGGGGCTAATGTGGCATCACATTTTCCGGGCAAAATCGAGGCTGGTTCAGTATGCTTCTATGGATTATGTGAAAAATGTGCTTCGGAAAATTAATATTTTTATAAGTCAGCAAAGCAAAATAGGAATCATTCCTATTTTTGTTGACAAACTGATTTATTTCTGTTATATTCTAGTTACGAACTGATGAAACATTTTCAGAAGTTCCGATAAGTAAAGTTCAGGCTTATGCCTGTTATGTTTATAAACGAAAGGAGATTATTATTATGAAGTATGTATGTACAGTTTGTGGTTATGTTTATGAAGGAGAATCTCTTCCAGCAGATTTCGTCTGTCCAGTATGTAAGGCTCCAGCAAGTAAGTTTGCTGCACAGACAGGTGAGAGAGAATGGGCTGCTGAGCATGTTGTTGGTGTAGCTAAAGGTGTAAGCGAGGATATCGTTGCTGACCTCAGAGCTAACTTTGAAGGTGAATGTTCAGAAGTTGGTATGTACCTTGCTATGGCAAGAGTTGCTCACAGAGAGGGTTATCCAGAAATCGGTCTTTACTATGAGAAGGCTGCATGGGAAGAAGCTGAGCATGCTGCTAAGTTTGCTGAACTCCTCGGCGAGGTTGTAACAGACAGCACTAAGAAGAATCTTGAGATGAGAGTTGAAGCTGAGAACGGCGCAACAGCAGGTAGACTGACCTTGCTAAGAGAGCAAAGGCTGCTAACCTTGACGCAATCCATGATACAGTTCATGAGATGGCTCGTGATGAGGCTAGACATGGTAAGGCATTCGAGGGACTTCTTAAGAGATACTTTGGTTAATTGTTAGTACAATAGAATCGCATAATATAAGGATTCGAAGAGGAATAAGCTTTTGGGCTTATTCCTCTTTTTAATTTCTCCTTTTCCTTGAATTCGACAATCTTAAATAGTATAATTTTGTTATGATTTATTGTGTAATTAAATATTTGTAGAGAAGGAGATATGGATTATGGTTTCATGGAACAATTTAGACACACTTGCATCTTTTAAGGAGTTAGCTAATGTTAAACCAGCATGTCTTACAGAAGTTATGTCTGGTGACAGCGGTGCAGACCGTGTTAAGAAATACAGCATACCAATGGCTGCCGGATTATCTTACAATTATGCTTCAAAGCAGGTTGATGAGGATGTGCTTTCTGCACTTGAAAAGCTTGCTGATGAGGCACAGCTTGCAGACAAATTCAAAGCTTTATATAACGGAGAAGTTGTCAATACTGGCGAGAAGAGACTTGTTCTTCATCATATGACAAGAGGTCAGTTAGGTGATGCAGTTGAAGCTGATGGTGTCGATAAGAGAACATTCTACAAGACACAGCAGGAAAGAATTGCTGAGTTTGCTAACAAAGTACATAACGGTGAGATTACTAATGCAGCCGGCGAGAAGTTCACAACTGTTGTTCAGATTGGTATCGGCGGAAGCGACCTCGGTCCCCGTGCAATGTACATAGCACTTGAGAATTGGGCTAAGAAGAACAATGCATTTAAGATGGAAGCTAAGTTCATCAGCAATGTTGATCCTGATGATGCTGCCGCAGTGCTTGCTTCTACTGATGTTGCACATTCTATATTCGTACTTGTTTCCAAGTCAGGTACAACACTTGAGACTCTTACTAACGAGTCATTTGTTAAGGACGCATTAAAGAAGGCAGGACTTGACCCTTCTAAGCACATGATTGCTGTAACAAGCGAGACTTCACCACTTGCCAAGAGTGATGATTATTTAGACGCATTTTTCATGGACGATTATATCGGAGGTCGTTTCTCTTCTACTTCATCAGTTGGCGGTGCAGTATTATCACTTGCTTTCGGACCTGAAGTATTTGCAGAATTCCTTGATGGTGCTGCAGAGGAGGACAAGTTATCAGCTAATCCTGATATGCGCAAGAACCCTGAGATGTTAGATGCCCTTATCGGTGTATACGAAAGAAATGTATTAGGTTATCCTTGTACAGCCGTTCTTCCATATTCACAGGCTTTAAGCCGTTTCCCTGCTCATCTTCAGCAGCTTGATATGGAATCTAACGGTAAGTCAGTAAACAGATTTGGTGAGCCTGTTACTTATCCTACAGGACCTGTTATCTTTGGTGAACCGGGAACTAACGGTCAGCATTCATTCTATCAGCTTCTTCATCAGGGAACTGACATTGTGCCATTACAGTTCATCGGATTTAAAAACAACCAGTTAGAAACAGATGTTACAATTCAGGACAGCACAAGCCAGCAGAAGCTTTGTGCAAATGTTGCTGCTCAGATTGTCGCATTTGCATGCGGAAAGTCAGATGAGAACCTTAACAAGAACTTCAAGGGCGGAAGACCTTCAAGCATTATTATCGGAGACAAGCTTACTCCTAAGACACTTGGTGCTTTACTTGCCCACTTCGAGAACAAGATTATGTTCCAGGGATTCGTATGGAACATCAACAGCTTCGACCAGGAAGGTGTCCAGCTTGGTAAAGTACTTGCCAAGAAGGTACTTGCTCATGATACAGATGGTGCTTTGAAAGTATATAGTGATTTACTTAATATCTAATGTGTTAACTGTTCAGAGCCAAGCAAAATTTCATAAATCAACTGTGAAATGCTTGTATTTTCACAGTTGGTTTTGAAATTTTATTTGGCGGATACGCCACACCGACGAAATGCGAAGCATTTTGGAGGTTGGCTCTGAACAGTTACTAATGAAATAGGCAGGGACTTAAGTTTCATTAAGTCCCTGCCTATTATTTTTCTAACACACTTATTCTTTTTTCCAACAACTCTACAAATTCATTCTTTAAATGTTCTGGCAACAATGACTCCATACACATATTAATAAATTTGTCTTTCTTCTTAACAATACTTTCAATCATTTTTTCAGCCGATACTTTGGAAATTCCACATTTCTCAGCATATATCAGAAAATCTTTTCTTCTTATGTTCTGCTTTTTTCCATTCATTGTAAGTGCAAATTGTTCTTTATCTTCCGGCATTATCAGATTAACCGGAAGCAGGTCATATGCTGGAGAAAGAATATATTCTCCACTTCCTTCTTCGGTCTCTATAAGAGAAAAATTCTTCAAATGCATATCAGAATTACCAACTACATATGAAAAAACTATTCTAAGATATAACTCCGTCATATCCAGACCTTGTCTGCTTGAATACTTGTCTACTATTTTAGCACATCTCTCATATGAGCCTTTATATTTATCCTGCGTAAGTCTTAAATCCAACTGACAAAAATCTTCCATAGCTATCAATTGAACATTATCTTTACTTATCTTACGGTCAATTCTTTTTGTAATATACGCATAACTACCATTGTTCTGAATTAACGCATGTGGCACAGTTACTATCCCCACAATATCTGCCATACACATAACAAGCTGCTCTGCCTCAGGTAACGCCTCAAATTCATCAACCTGTGGTTTCAGAATGAATCCCGTTGGATAATTAACCATCGTAAGTCTTGCTTTCGTCTTTTCAGAGAACAAATGTAACGATAATTTTTTCTGAACGCCAGTAACTGTATATCCTTTTGTTGTAGCTTCTAAAGCTATTTTTTCTATTATACTTTTATTTATATCGATTTCCGGAATCTCATTTGTTCCAAAAAATTTTTTAATACATTTTTTATGCCAGCCGTCTATTCCGCCATTATTTAATGTTTTTCCGCAACATAAACAATTCATTCCTTCACCTCTTTTATGCTGACATTTCCTATACAATCTTTACAAGAAACAATAAGCAGACCAAATCTATCCTGTATATTTATTTTCCAATTTCTACTCACAACCTGAAGCAGCCACCCCTCTGGAATAAGCCCATCAAAAAAAGGAAATAATGTTTTCGAAGTATATGTCTGTTTGTAAAGCGGCATTGTAAGCGATACCGCACTAGCACCATAAGATTCAATATAATCACTGTCATAACTAAACAAATATCCATCATCTGTTTCACATAATTTCCCTGCATATACATTTCTAACATACACATAGGCAGTCCTTAAAATCTCCATTATTTTTCCTTTCTTCCTGGTACTGCTTCCATTCCAAACATTGATAATGCAACATTAACTTTATCCATTCTTACTGTTTCTTTTCCCTGCTCCAATTCCCGGACAAATCTTAATCCCAATCCTGAACGAATCGCAAATTCTTCCTGAGTAAGACCATTTGCTTTTCTATTTTGTTTTATAAACTCAGCAATTTTGTTCATTATTATTCCCTCTTCTTGTCTGTATATACATTTTATTACACCTTTTCGGGTATAATGTCAATATTTTTTAAGCAAAAAGCACCCGATAGGGTATATTTCATCAACAAAATTGTATATTACACCCTAAAGGGTATAAAAATAGCGGGGACTTAAGTTTCAAGTCCCTGCCTTTTCTAATATATATTACTGTTCATTAAAAAGTGCTGTTGAAAGATATCTGTCACCTGAATCTGGAAGAAGTGCAACAATTGTCTTTCCTGCATTCTCTGGGCGGGCTGCAAGTATCTGTGCTGCCTTAAGTGCTGCACCTGAAGAGATACCAACAAGTATACCCTCGCTCTTTGCAAAGTTTCTACCCTCTACGAATGCATCTTCATTCTCGATTGCGATAACTTCATCATATATCTTAGTATTAAGTGTATCTGGAACAAATCCTGCACCAATACCCTGAATCTTATGTGGTCCTGCCTCGCCCTTTGAAAGAACCGGGCTTGTAGCTGGCTCTACAGCAACAATCTTTACATCCGGGTTCTGTGACTTAAGGTATTCACCAACACCTGTAACAGTTCCGCCTGTACCCACGCCTGCAACAAATATATCAACTTTTCCTTCTGTCTGCTCCCAGATCTCAGGACCTGTTGTAGCCTTATGAACTGCTGGGTTAGCTGGATTTACAAACTGGCCTAAAATTACTGAACCAGGATTCTGCTCCTTTAATTCCTCAGCCTTAGCGATAGCACCCTTCATACCCTTAGCGCCTTCTGTAAGAACAATCTCTGCACCATAAGCCTTAAGAAGATTTCTTCTCTCAACTGACATTGTATCTGGAAGAGTAAGAACTGCTCTGTATCCCTTAGCAACTGCAACTGCAGCAAGACCAATACCTGTATTACCTGATGTTGGCTCTATAATCATTGCTCCTGGCTTAAGCTCACCCTTCTTCTCAGCGTCCTCAATCATAGCAAGGGCAACTCTGTCCTTAACTGAACCAGCTGGGTTAAGATACTCAAGCTTTGTAAGAAGTGTAACTCCTTCAATTCCTGCATTCTTAGCGTAACGGCTTGCGTTAAGAAGAGGTGTGTTTCCAATAAGTTCCAATGCACTGTTAATTACTTTACTCATACTAATCCTCCTTGTTTTGCGAAGCAAAATGCGACTGCCCTTGCAGGAGCAGAGGATTTTGGCCTCCTTGTTTTGCGAAGCAAAATCCGAGTCCTTTGACGAGGAGAGGATTTTAGCCTCCTTGTATTGAATGCATTTGCAAATATGCTTTTGCGCCCCCATTAACCTACTAACTTGATGTGTAAATGTGTTGTTGAATATAAAATACCACTATCAGCCTTCAATGTCAACACCATTTTCATGACGAGTTTTAACCATTGCATCATGTGTAATATCTTTAATAACTTCACTGGCAATTATAAGTCCTACAACAGATGGTACAAATGCGGTTGAACCCGGAATATCGCGTCTTTCTGTACATTTGTGGGCTGCTCCCGGAGGACATATACAGTTAGTACGACAGCTGATTCCCATATCCTCAATAGGACGAACGGGCTTTTCCTTAGAGTATACGACCTTAAGGTGCTTAACATTCCTCTTCTTTAATTCTCTTCTCATAACTTTGGCAAGCGGGCATACCGATGTCTTATATATATCAGCAACCTCGAATTCTGCCGGATTAAGTTTATTACCCGCACCCATACTGCTTATAATCGGGGTTCCTGCTTCCTGACACGCCATTACAAGTGCTATCTTGGCTGTTACAGTATCAACCGCATCAACTACATAGTCATATTTTGAAAAATCAAACTGATCTTTAGTCTCCGGAAGGAAAAAACATTTGTGTACAGTAACCTCACAATTCGGATTAATATCATGAATTCTCTCTTTGCACACATCAGTCTTATACTGTCCTATTGTTTTTCTTGTTGCAATAATCTGCCTGTTAAGATTGGTAAGACACACCTTATCATCATCTATCACATCAATCGCACCTACACCGCTTCTTACAAGTGCCTCCACTGTATATCCACCAACGCCGCCTACGCCAAATACTGCGACACGGGAATTTTCTAATATATCCATAGCTTCTTTTCCAAACAGAAGCTCTGTTCTTGAAAACTGATTTAACATAGCTTGTCCTTTCTTTGCTTTTTTGTATCTAAATTTTAATTCCTACTTACATGGTATGTCAATAATTATTAATTTTATATAAAACTCTTGCATTATCAAACTATTTGTTATATTATCATTTCAACAAGATGTAGTTTTTGATACTACATGTCATTATAGAAGGAGGGATTTATTATGACAACTTTTGCACCAGCACTTCATTTACAGAATGATAATATACACACTAAGATAAAGGCACAGATGATTATTAAAGACCCTGGCAGTTCGATAACACATTTTATCGGCATGCTCTGCGCAATTGCAGGATTATTCCCACTTATTCTTAAAGCAGCCTCTTATGGAACAACCGTTTCTGTTGTTTCAATGACTGTATTTATGGTAAGTATGATTCTTCTGTATGCAGCAAGCACAACTTATCACACATTTGATATATCAAGTAATGTCAATATTGTGCTGAAAAGGCTTGATCACTGCATGATTCCTGTTCTTATCGCAGGCTCATACACTCCAGTCTGCCTAATTGTACTTCATAATATATATGGCTATGTTATGTTTGGAATTGTGTGGGGAATCGCCATTCTTGCTATCGCATTCAAGCTTCTCTGGGTAACTTGTCCTAAGTGGATATCTTCAGTTCTCTACATTGTAATGGGCTGGACATGTGTTATGGCTCTTCCTCAGATATATTCAGCACTTGCCGGAGCCGCTTTCTTCTGGCTTCTCGCCGGCGGAATCTTCTACACTGTTGGCGGCGTAATATATGCAATTAAGATGCCTGCATTTAACACAAAGCACCCTAACTTTGGAACACATGAAATCTTTCATGTATTTGTTATGGCTGGAAGCCTCTGTCACTTCATACTGATGTATAACTTCGTTGCTATTATGTAATCAACACACACCCATAAAATATGTAAGCGGCGGATTCCCGCCGCCTTTATCTATATTAAGCACCTGCTTTGCCCTTTCAGGCGTTATCCCACTTATATAATGGAGACTGCCGGCTGTTTCTCCGAACACATTGCTTGTAAAATCATAAACAGGTGCCTGTTTTACGCGTATTGTCAACATTTATTCACCGAGGAAATCCATCGGATTAACAGGAATACCGTCCTTTGTCATTGCAAAATATATTCCCGGTCCCTCTTCTTTATAGTATGCTGTTGGCTCGGCCACGGTACCAAGAAGCTGACCGGCTGTAACTGTATCTCCAATCTTAACATCCACATCTGAAAGCATACCTGTTGTCATCTCATATCCATTACCTGCTGCAACCCTTACAGTAAGTCCTGTTTCAGTGTTTTCAGCAACATCAATAACTACACCTGATGCCGCTGCACATACCTTAGTTCCGACATCAGAAGCAACTACCATTCCGGGACTGCATTTGTACATGCCAAGAGTCTTAAAATACACAGTAGAATCCATATTATATCCAAGAGTAACAGTTCCGCTGACAGGCCAGTATATAAGCTCTCCCTGGTCAAATGTATACTTGCTTATAGCATTTGCCATAACCTCAGCTTCAGTCATAGGCTTGACCGCCTGTTCCTCTGTCTCCGGCTCCTTTGTCTGCTCCGTAACCTCATCCTCAGTTCCATCACCATCATCAGACATGCTTGCTCTTGCGTTGGCATTAATAATATCATCATCCCCAACAGTTGGTTCTTCCACTGGAATATCCGGGTCATCATCTGTCTTAATAGCCACATTTCCTTCAGTTTCATTCAGATTCACAAGATTGTTATTCTTAGATTTCTTAACATTCTGTGCTACTGAAAATATCCCAAACACAAGCGCAACAATAACTACCAGCGTAATAACCGCTGACACAACCTTAACCTTGTCGGTTCCTCGCGTTCTTACATTCGCCATACTAACATCCTCCTATCATTTCGCAAAGCTTTGATGTTAATATGTTTTCCAGATTCGTAAAGTTTATACTGTTTTTAAATGTAAAAATCCCCGCACTTTGTGTGCGGGGAAATATTCAATAATCTTCTGACAAATCCGATATTACATCTCAACAGGAGTCTTAGTAAGATGCCAGATTTCTGTTGCATACTCTTCAATAGTTCTGTCTGATGAGAACTTACCAGCCTTGGCTGTGTTAGTCATAACAGTCTTAGCCCAGCCGTTCGTATCTCTGTATCTTTCATCAATCTTTCTCTGAGCCTCTGCATATGAGCGGAAATCCTTAAGAATGAAGTAAGTATCTGCCCTTCTGCCTCCATCATTATTAAGAAGAGAGTTGTAGATATCTCTGAACATCTCTGTATCCTCTGGAGAATACTTTCCATTGATAAGTTCCATAAGAACATCTCTTATTTCCTGATCATTGTTAAAGATTTCCATAGAATCATATCCGCCCTCATTCTCGAAACGGATAACTTCATCAGAGCTGAGACCAAATATCTGTGCATTTTCAGCACCAACTTCATTAACAATCTCAACATTTGCTCCATCCATAGTACCAAGAGTAATTGCACCATTAAGCATGAACTTCATGTTACCTGTACCTGAAGCCTCCTTAGAAGCTGTAGATATCTGCTCACTTACATCTGCTGCCGCAAATATAATCTCACCATTAGATACTCTGTAGTTCTCAATGAATACAACCTTAATCTTGCCCTTGATAGAAGCATCGTTATTAATAACGTTAGCTACATTATTGATAAGCTTGATTGTCTGCTTAGCAATCTTGTATCCTGCTGCTGCCTTGGCACCAAAGATAAATGTCCTTGGAACCATATCATAATCAGGATTTCTCTTAATCTGATTGTACAAATACATAACATGTAAGATATTAAGTAACTGTCTCTTATATTCATGAAGTCTCTTAACCTGTACATCAAAGATAGAATTAGGATCAACATCAATTCCGTTATTTTCCTTGATATACTTGGCAAGACGAACCTTGTTCTTATACTTAATCTGCATGAAATCCTGATGAGCCTTAGGATCATCAACATAGAGCATAAGCTTTTCAAGCTGGCTTAAATCTGTAACCCATCCATCACCAATCTTATCTGTAATCCAGTCAGAAAGAAGTGGGTTAGCATGCTTTAAGAATCTTCTCTGAGTAATACCGTTAGTCTTATTATTAAACTTCTCTGGCATCATTTCATAGAAATCTCTTAACTCCTGCTTCTTTAAGATTTCTGTGTGGAGCTTTGCAACACCATTAACAGAATATCCGGCAACAATTGCAAGATTAGCCATCTTAACCTGTCCGTCATAGATAATAGCCATCTTACGAACCTTCTCCTGATTTCCAGGATATTTAGCCTTAATCTCTTCTACGAAACGACGGTTAATCTCTTCAACAATCTGGTAAATTCTTGGAAGAAGTCTTGAGAATAATTCAATAGGCCACTTCTCAAGTGCTTCAGCCATAATCGTATGATTAGTATATGCAACAGTCTTAGTTGTTACATCCCATGCCTCATCCCATTCAAGTCCGTTCTCATCCATAAGGATACGCATAAGCTCTGCAACTGCTACAGTTGGATGTGTATCATTAAGCTGGAAAGTAACCTTCTTATAAAGATTCTTAACATCCCCGTTATTCATAGACTTATATCTGTCAACAGCTCTCTGTACACTTGCTGATACGAAGAAATACTGCTGCTTAAGTCTTAATTCCTTACCTGCATAATGGTTATCATTAGGATAAAGTACCTCAACAATATTCTTTGCAAGGTTCTCCTCCTCGATAGCCTTCTGGTAATCACCCTTATCGAAAGAGTTAAGGTTAAACGTATTAACAGGCTCTGCGTCCCAGATTCTAAGAGAGTTAACAGTATTATTGCCATATCCAAGAACCGGAATATCATATGGAACAGCGATTACAGAACGGTAATCTTCCTGAACGAACATATCTCTTCCAGTCTTCTCATCTCTGTAAGAACGTACATATCCACCAAATTTAACCTCATATCTGTATTCAGATCTCTTAATTTCAAATGGATTGCCATCCTTTAACCAGTTATCAGGAACCTCTACCTGATATCCGTCCTTAATCTCCTGCTTGAACATACCGTACTTATAACGGATACCACATCCATATGCAGGATATTCAAGAGTTGCTAAAGAATCCATGAAACATGCTGCAAGACGGCCAAGACCACCATTACCTAAAGCTGCATCCGGCTCCTGATCCTCGATAACATTAATATCAAGACCAAGCTCGTCAAGAGCTTCCTTAATCTCATCATAAGCACAGAGATTAATCATATTGTTACCAAGTGCACGTCCCATAAGGAACTCCATAGACATATAATAAACCATCTTAGGATCGTCCTTCTCATACTGCTTATGAGTAGCAATCCATTTATCAATGATAATATCCTTAACAGCATACGAAACTGCCTGAAAAACCTCCTGCTGATTAGCCTCTTCAATATTCTTTCTGTAAAGAGACTTGCAGTTACTGATTACATTCTTCTTGAATTCTTCCTTACTGAAATTCTGTGTTAAACTTGTCGCCATGTATTTAAAACTCCCTTCTGAATATGGACGGCTCCCCAATACACCGATATACCCTGTAAAAACTATAATCCGCCCCACAATAGATGTTTTAATTATACATAATAATATTTACAAATGCAAACTTTATTATTCAATTGTTCTCAAGCCATATTTTCAATATTTTCCTATAATTCTTCCAAAATCCATCAGAATCTCAACAGAAAAATACCTCATAGAATTAATACCTAATTTAAATAACATATATGGCATAACAAACACCATAAAAGTAATTACAAGGCAGCCTTTATAATCTAAAACCCTTGTAATTCCATATATTCCAATTGACATTATTAATAATAAAACCAGTCTGAACGCCTGACCAATTACCATATACCCAGCTATGCTGATATTAAAAGGAAGGTCATAAAAAATCTGAGGCTCTGAATTGGTGCTGACAACTGTTCTAAATTATACAACTGACATATATTAAAAATATACAACTGACATATATTAAAAATATCAATAAATGCAGAAAGTCCCCATATAAGAAATGCTATCATAAGTATTTTTAATAATTTTAACAGCCTTTACCCTGCTTCTCTCTTTTGAAGTGTTAAGAAAAGCTATCATATGGCATCTTTTTCATATGCATATTCACCTGATATTATGAGAATAAGAAATATTATGCATACAAGATTCTGACTTTCCGTGTTCTGATATTTCCTTGAGCCAAATATATCCTCATAAGCAACGGGATTTACAATTCTAGCTTCTATCACCTGATATTATGAGAATAAGAAATATTATGCATACAAGATTCTGACTTTCCGTGTTCTGATATTTCCTTGAGCCAAATATATCCTCATAAGCAACGGGATTTACAA
>QRVH01000040.1 GCA_003458705.1 Eubacterium sp. AF22-9
TGGTGCACCGGTTGCATTGCCAAATGCATAGCCGGGTAGCCAAGTCGGGACGGGATAAACGCTGAAGGCATCTAAGCGTGAAGCCCCCCTCAAGATGAGATATCCCATAACATAAGTTAGTAAGACCCCTTGAAGACGACGAGGTAGATAGGCAGAAGGTGGAAGTGTGGTGACATATGGAGCTGATCTGTACTAATAGGTCGAGGGCTTAACCAAGAGAAAAGGTTAAGACGGTTTGGATAGAACAAAGAGAGTTATTCTTAAGAGTAATCGGATGAAAGAGTTTTAATATGCAGTTTTGAAAGAGCAATCTTTCAATTTTATAATCCTCGATAGCTCAATGGTAGAGCACTCGGCTGTTAACCGAGTTGTTGTAGGTTCGAGCCTACTCGGGGAGTTATAAGAATGGATATAGGACAATAGGATAATTGTTCCAATTCATTCTTATATTTTTTTATACGGCTCCATGGTCAAGCGGTTAAGACACCACCCTTTCACGGTGGTATCAGGGGTTCAAATCCCCTTGGAGTCATAGAGTAGAACATAAAAGGAATTCAAAACGCCGACTTGGCTCAATGGCAGAGCAGCTGATTTGTAATCAGCAGGTTGTTGGTTCGACTCCGACAGTCGGCTTTTTGGACCTTTAGCTCAGTTGGTTAGAGCAACCGGCTCATAACCGGTCGGTCCTGGGTTCGAGTCCCCGAAGGTCCACTTGTTCTACTCGTTATGGCCTGGTGGCTCAGCTGGTTAGAGCGCCGCCCTGTCACGGCGGAGGTCGTGGGTTCGAACCCCATCCGGGTCGCTGCTATCATTATGATGGCAATAATTAATAGTACACCAAGCCGGTGTGGCGGAACTGGCAGACGCACAGGACTTAAAATCCTGCGGGACTTATACTCCCATACGGGTTCGATTCCCGTTGCCGGCACTAAACACGAAAGTGTTTAGGAAGTACGTGTAGCTCAGCTGGATAGAGCGTCTGGCTACGGACCAGAAGGTCGCGAGTTCGAATCTTGTCACGTACATTTTAATGCATTTATGCAAAAGTTGAGTTGAAATGAAAAGGCTCTAGGATATATGTCCTAGAGCCTTTTTTCTGAATTTATACGGCGTTTTTTACTTGGCAGATTGCAAAAAATGATTTATAGTATAATTTTGAAGAAGTATTAAATTTGGAGGTATATATGAAAAAGAATATAGCAAGGATATTATTGTACATAATATGTGCAGTACTTGTTGTTTTTTATATTATGGTATTGTGGTGGGGCAAAAATCCTAAAGTCGGAATAGAATACAGGATGTATTATCTGACACATGAACTTACTGACTGGCCAGGATATGGCAATCTTAAGTATAAATATGGAACAAAAGAAATCTGTACAGAGTATAAAGACCGTAATGGAAATGAATTACATAATGTATGTAGCAGAAAAGGTCAGGGGTGGCAGAAATCAAAAAGATACGAAGGAACTAAAAATACAGCGAAGGATTCATATATATATTACATCCCAGAGGAATCATCTGATGAAATATATCTTGTATGTGATATAACAGAATACAATACAGAATCATCAGATGGAAAAGGAATTGAAGTATATGTGAATGATAAGCTTATTGGAAATATAGACAATAAAGGTGTTACAAAACTAAAGGTAGGTAATATCAGCGCAGATGAACTTCTTACAGTCAGGTTTCATGCTGATTATGCAGAATATACTCTTTATAGTATAAGCCTTGATAAAGCATAGGCTGAAACTTAAATCCAAATTATAATAAATTTTATATAGGTGTGTAGAAAGGTAGAATTATATGAAAAAATCAGGATTTAAATCATTATTACAGAGAATAAAACCATATGCGATACCGGGAATTATAACAGGACTGGTTATGGTTGCAATACTTATACTTAAAGGTATATGGCCATTTGGAAGCAGCAGAATAGATTATTTTGATAACATGCAGCAGGTAGCTCCCCTTTATGCTCATTTGTGGGATTTCATGCATGGTAAGGCTTCAATATGGTTTGACTGGTACACAGGTCTTGGAACAAATGTGTCAATGAGTATATCAGCTTTTTCAATGATTTCACCATTTAACCTGTTGTTATATTTTGTTCCGAGAGATTATATATTGGAAAGCATATCTATACTTACACTTGTTAAGATGATATTTATGTCAGTTGCAATGTATGCTCTTATTAATAAGAGATATAATAATCTGGTATATGGTTTAAAAGTTGCATTTTCATGTATGTATGCATTCTGTGGTTATGTAATTCTGTATGGTTCATGTTTTACACCATGGATGGATATAGTTGCAATTTTTCCTCTTATTATAATGGCATATGACAGAATGCTTGAGACAGGAAAGAAAATGTTTTATATATGCATGATTGCGCTGAGTTTTATAATTAATTATTACTTAAGTGCAATGGCACTGATATATATATTCCTTATCTGTGGAATAAGAATGGTTGTTATGCAGGATAAAAAGCAGTGGAAGGAAACTGCATGGAATATTGGTATAGGAACAGCAGCAGGAATTGGACTGGCTGCATTTGTGCTTGTGCCTGTATTTGCCCAGTTGTCATCTTCACAGAGAGGTGGAGCATCTAAGGGAATATTATCACAGTATGCAGGCTGGATAACAAGTTCGATTGTGACTGATGGGGCAATGGCTGCGCTTCAGCGTTGGATGATGCTTTATGGTCTTGCATTTGTAATAGCAGTAATAATTATTGGTATAATAAAATATAAAACGGACAGAAGACAGCTTATATATACAATATCAATGCTTGTTGTGGCATTAGGTCCAGTACTTATGGAAGGTACTAACCTTATGTGGCATTTTGGCTCATATAATGGATATACATTAAGAAATGGATTTGTAATAGCATTTACACTAATATGTATTGCTGCAGAAATGTCTGAGAAGATGTTTGAAAATGTATCATTAAAAGGACCATTTTATATTAAGCAGGCAGCCATTGTGGTTGTTCTTGGAGCAATATATGTGATGATATATAATATACTGCCTGTTAATAATGAAATGCTTGCAACTGCTTTCTTTGTGACAGTATTTGCTGTTATATTTGTTGTATATATGTTAATGCTTTTAAGAAAGAAGAATGAATTTAACTGTAAATCTGTTCTTTTCCTTGTTGCACTTGAACTTTTTATTGGGGCTTATGCACTTATAGGACCACCAAAGTTTTATACATATGAAGATTATCAGATCGGAGATTATGTACAGTACGCTAATAATGTATCAGATACCCTTGATATAGCCGAATCTGCGACTGACAGAATTGTGAATCCTGATATAAGTCTTAATGCCAACTATCCTCTTATATTAAGAAGAGGTGCATTGTCAAGCTTTACAGCGGCTCTTCAGGATGATACACAAAGCTATGCTAAAAGATGGGGGTATTCAAAGTATTTCCTCTGGCTGTTAGATTCAGGTGGAACAGTATTTACTAATTCTATTCTTCATGTAACAGAAGCTGTTAATATCAATGAACTTGACAGTAATCTGTTTACATTGGAAAAGAAAGAGGGAGATTATAACCTGTACAGCACTAATTATAATCTGCCATTTGGATTCTGCATTGATGACAGTTTTAGTAAGCTGGATATGACTAATGTTGACTGGATAACATATCATAACAGATTTTATAAGGCTATGACTGGTGATAGTGAAACATTTGTTACAAGAATATATCCTGAAAGTATTAATACAGGAAATATTAAGACTATGACAATCTCAGTTGACGGCAGAAGTGCATTGTATATGAATATTGCTGATATTAAAAAGCCAAATGCAGATGCAAATGCTTCAGATTTAGAAAGCGGCATGCATGTTTATGTGAATGGTGAGGCTGTACTTGTACCAACTCTGGGAGATGTTAAGAATACAGCATATTTTACAGATTATAACAACAATCTTTTATATCTTGGTATATTTGAAAATGAGGATGTTGTAATCAGGGTTGAGTATGATAATTCAAAATATATGAAACAGAGCAAGGTAACGGTTGGCTGTCTTGATATGGATAAAATGGACAAGCTCTGCAAGAAGTTTTCAGAGTCAGATAAGCAGACAGATGTTTCATATACTAATAATACACTTACAGTTAAGATAAATGGTGATGGAACTAATAATTATGCACTTATTCCGGTAATTCACAGTGATAACTGGAAAGTTACTGTGAATGGCAAGACAGTAAAGACAAAAGAGATTGCCGGATTATTTACCGGAGTGCAGCTTGAGACAGGAGAGAATACAGTTGTCTTTACATTTGTGCCAAAGGGAAAGAATGCAGGAATGATGATTACACTGGTGACTCTTATAATAATAATTGCATGCCTTGTAATTAACCATTTCAGAAAAATAAATGTTCCGGCATGGGCACAGAATGGTGCGAAATATATATATGTTGGTTTATTTGCAATAGTAGTAGTGGCAATGTTTGCTGTTCCTGTAATAACAACTATTCCATCTGCTATTTACCACATAATAGTGAAATGAGGCATTAAATGAGCAGACTAAAAGATAATGAAAATTTTAAGCTGTTGCTTAAGATATTAATAATATTTGCGATATCACGACTGATAATGTTAGTGATGGTGCCTGTATATAATGGAATAATGGGTACACACAGGTCATTTCTCTTTCTTATGAACGAGTGGGACGCCAAGAAATACGCATATATTATCAATAATGGATATACTTACCCTACTGATACGGATCCTCAGGCTAATTGGGCATTTTTCCCTTTGTATGCGCTTGTATGCATGTTTTTTAAGGCAATAACAGGTGGATTAATCAACACATATGTTATTGGAATGATTGTTTCAAATGTATGTATTATTATAGCTGCATTTTTTGCAGTAAGGGGTATTAAAAAGCAGACACATATTAAGGATGGTTATGAACTTCTTATGCCAGTGCTTATGTTTATGGCACCATATACATTTTACAGTGCGTCAGTATATACAGAAGCTATGTTTATAATGTTTATTGTGCTGTTTTTCTACTTTCTGTCAGAAAAGAAATATGTTCTGGCAGGAGTAATGGCAGCGTGTTCAAGTGCAACAAGAATAGTGGGATGTATACTGGTATTTGCACTGGTTGTGCAGTTGTATATAGATATTGAAGGCGATAAGATAAGTCTGGGCTGCATAAAAGACTTTGTTGTAACCATGTTTAAGGATCCAGGTAAAATATTTGCAGTACTAATATGTCCATTTGGGGCGTTCAGCTATATGACATTCCTTAATTTCTTCTGTGGAGATGCATGGGCTTATAAAAATGTGCAGATTGCATGGAGAGATGATGAGTATTTTCCTGTTGTTGGAGTGCTTTGGAAAGCGTGTACAGGGCAGATAGAACCAAGATATACATATATGGGATGGTTTTGTGTAGCAATACTTATTTTGTATGGATATATGTTCTTTAGAAAATATTATGCGATGGCAGTATTTGGGATAATCTCATTACTTGTTCCGCTTACATCACATGTTATGAGTACATGCAGGTTTACATTTGGAACTTATGTGGTATTTGTCGGTATGTATGATATTCTTTCACGATTCAATAAAGTTGTAAGATGGGTGATTACAGGCATACTTGTGATAATTGAAATTTATCTTTTATTCCTGTGGTATAATTCTGACTGCTGGCTTATGTAATAAAACCGGTATGGTAAGGAGAAATGTATGGCAGATATAATATCAGAAATGGACAATATGACAGATGATGAAATTCGTATGCAGATAGCGCTTATTGATAATGTCAACATACCTAACGCAGTTAAAGAGACAGGGCACAGACTTATAAATGTGCTTGCTGATGTTGCCAATGCATTCACGGAGAGCATAGGAATAAAGAATTCTATAGATTATGAGATAAAGAAAGTTTCTGACCTTGTAAGAGACGATACATTAAAATATAAGGCAGTAGACAGAACACAGCTGAAAAAAATGTTATGGGACAGGCTGTGCCTTATGACTCCGGCTATACCTAAGGATGAAGATAATCAGAAAAGTACATTTGAAATAGTGTCAAAGTCAATAATTGATGAGGCGGCATCTGTGTATATGATTAACAAATATATGTCACCGTCTCATAAAATAGAGGAAATAAGCATAAGATATAACAATGCCTTTTTAAGTAATATCATGAGTCAGTTAAGGAATCTTGATGCATTACAGAAAAAGGAGTATGCAGAGCAGATAGGGAGAAGGCTTGGTATGGCATCTATGGATGTCAAGAGACAGGTTCAGAAAACTCTTATGCCAGAGAAATTTAACGGTGAGGGAATCATTGATGCACTGAAGAAACAAAAAAGTACTGCAAAATTGGAAGCTGTTATAAAGCTTCTTGGCTTTGAGGCATTTAAAACGCCAGAAGCAGAGATAAAAACATTTTATCAGGCACTAAAGAGTATGACCAGAATTTCCAAAATGCAGGCTGTCAGGTATGTGTGGAAGATAAGCAGATCGGGTGACAGGAAATTTTATGCACCGGTTGATCTGATGCCATCATATATTCCAGCTGATGAAAAAGCTGCGGCAGATGAGGCTGAAAAAGAATATATGCTTATGTGCCAGCAGGTGGACAAGGCAGGAAAAGAACTGGACAGATGTATTAAGGATGAAGAAAATAAGCTGTCAAGGCTTAATGATATAACAGAAAAATACGAGGCAGCAACATCTAAATATGATGAGATTCAGGGAGAATTCCAGAAGCTTGAAGATGTTAAGGATGATTATATAAAGAACCGGAAGACAGAGGACGAGTCAAAGCGGTATTATGCGGATGTCAATGAAACCAAGAGGGAACTTGACAGAAACAGGGAAGATTGTGAGAAAAAGAAAAAGAAGCTGCATGACATTGAAAGAGAGTATGAGGAATCAAAAAGAAAGACAGAAGAAAAGAGAGAAAATGCATCTAATCTTGAAAATATAGTTAAGGAACAGACATTAAGCAGGGCAAAGGCACTTAAATTAAAATGGTGTGCATTTTTCTTTAAATTCACATTTGAGGATGAGGTTTTTGAGAGTGCAGTCAGGCAATTTAACAGGGAAGAATTAAGAAACATAGAAGAAACCCTTAAGGAAGCCCATGATTCAGCTACAATGCTTGCAGTTGGAGATGAGGGGCAGATAAAAGCGTATACAGGTGGAAAAAGAACAGCAGTAATAAGCTATGAGGAACATAGAATTACAGGAATAGGCTGTATGTAGGAAGGAAAAACAATGTATGATAAAATTATAGACAGACTTGACAGTATAGGGCAATTTGCTTCATCTACAGGAGCACAGCGCGCAGAATTGCTGTTAAAGGATATGGGTAATCCGGAAGAAAAGCTTAATATCATACATGTTGCAGGGACTAATGGTAAGGGTTCAACTTGTGCCTATATAGCACAGATTCTTCAGGAAAATGGTTATAAGACGGGGCTTTTTACATCGCCACATCTTGTTGATGTCCGCGAGAGAATACGAATTAACAATGAAATGATTTCTAAAGATGATTTCGTAAAGGCCTATGAATATGTTGAAGAACATTCCAGCGGTGAGCTTGCATATTTTGATTATCTTTTCGGTATGGCAATGTATTATTATAATATGCAAAATGTTGATTATGTTGTTATGGAAACAGGACTGGGAGGGAGACTTGATGCTACTAATGCAGTAAAAAATCCGCTTATATCAGTTATAACGACAATATCGCTTGAACATACTGCAATACTGGGGGATACAATAGAAAAGATTGCAACGGAGAAAGCCGGAATAATAAAGCCGGGGATACCAGTTGTGTGTAGTGGTGTGGACAGGCAGGCAGCAAATGTAATAAAGAAAATTGCGGATGATAATGGAAGTCCATGCATTGTTATAGATGAGAATACATACGAACTTAAGCAAAATACATATGGTTATATTGATTTTTTAATACATAATGAGTATTATAAGAATGATTGCTTCAGATTGGCTACCAATGCCTTATACCAGATGGAGAATGCAAGTATTGCGCTTACTGTATGTGCAGTTCTTAAAGATTCAGGTGTGAAGCTGGATGACAGACTTACAAAAGAGGCAGTCAGTAAAACTCACTGGGCAGGCAGAATGGAACTGGTTAAGGACAATCTGTATGTTGATGGGGCGCATAATCCTCAGGGAATAAGAAGCTTTGTGGATTCGGTGGACAGTCTTTATGAAAGCGAAAAATTATCTGATGCCACACTGCTTTTTTCAGTGGTGAGTGATAAGAATTATGACCAGATGATAAAGATATTGTGTGAATGTAAACATTTCAAATGTGTATATGTTACAATGACAGGAGGCGTGAGAAGACTTTCGTCAGAGATAATAAAACAGGCATTTGAAGTACATTTACCGGGGATTTCTATAGAAATATTTGACAGTGTGGACGGAGCCGTACATGAATGGGATAATGGACTTATGTTTGCAACGGGTTCGTTATACCTTGTTGGTGATGTTGTCCGTGCATTAGAAAGAAAGGAAAATAATCATGATTAATTTTGATGAAGAGATACAGAAGTTTCAGCCAAGTCTTGAAGTAGAAGATGCTGAGGATGCAATATACAATAACGATGTTCCTGATATCACAGACCTGATATCACAGATACTTGGCGGAAAGAATTCAGATAAATAGTGAGAGGTGGACATTATGAGATGTTTTAAATGTGGATGCCTTCTTTCTGAGAATGATACATGCCCTAAATGTGGTGAGGATGTAAGAGTCTATAAAAAGACGGCCAGAGTATCAGATGCATATTATAATGCAGGATTGTATAAGGCGAGAGTAAGAGATTTAACAGGCGCTGTGGAGAGCCTTAAGATAAGTCTTATGGTTAACAAATATAATACAAATGCAAGAAATCTTCTCGGACTTGTGTACTGCGAGATGGGAGATGTTGTAGAAGCACTCAGCCAGTGGGTTGTGAGCAAGAATTTTGCACCGGAGGATAATGTTGCTGGTGCATATATCAAGAAGATACAGACTAACCAGAACAGATTTGAGATGGTAACAGGCACAATCAAGAAATACAATCTTTCTTTAAAGTATGCCAAAGAAGGTAATCTTGATATGGCTGTTATACAGTTAAAAAAGGTAGTGGCTAATAATCCACAGCTTATAAAGGCACATTTGTTACTGGCACTTATATATATCAAGCAGGATGAACTTACAAGAGCCAGAAAGCTTCTTAATGCTGTTCTTGCAATTGATAAGAATAATACTCTGGCACAGATGTATAAGCAGGAGATAGATGAGAGAATTGCAATCAAGAAAGCAGAGAGTTCATCAGCATTTCTGCCAAAGAGAAAAGAAAAAGATATCGATAAAAAGCCTCTTAGCGGCAATGATGTTATTCTTCCAAGATCATCTTATAAAGAACCAAGTAATGGAGCAATTACAATAATAAATGTGCTTGTTGGTGTTGTTATCGGTGCAGCACTTATATGGTTCCTTATTGTACCAGCAAGAAATAAGGGACTTACACAGGATTATAAAAAGAGCCTTCAGGAATATAGTGAACAGTTGTCATCTGGAAATGTTGAGCTTAATTCAATGCAGAAGGAACTTGAGGATGTAAAAGCACAAAGAGATGCACTTGAGCAGCAGCTGGGTGTAGTTAATGGAACAGAAGGAAGCAACAAGCTGTTAGTATCAGTAATAGAGGCTGCAAGCGATTATATTGCCAATAAGCCTGCTGATGCGGCAGACAAGCTTGTTGATATAGATGTCAGTGCGCTTCCAAGTGATTCAGCCAAAACATTGTATAATACAATTGCGACGGCTACACTTCCGGCAGCAGCGCAGAATTTCTATAATACAGGAATGACAGAGTATTATAAGTCCAACTATGAAGTTGCGGCAGAGAATCTTGTCAAAGCATACAAATGTAATAACAGTGCAGATTCAGCTTACTATGCAGCTAAGTCATATGTAGCCCTTGCAAAGACTGATGATGCAAAGAAATACTATCAGTATATTGTGGACGATTATTCGACAAGCGGATATTATAAAGAAGCAAGCGAGTATGTCAAATCACATTGATGAGGTACTAAAAGATAAGCCCCCGGCAAAGATAATTCTTTGCCGGGGGCTTTGTCGTAAAATCAAGAAAATGTCGGAACAATGAGGAAAGAGGAGATTAGTATGTCAAGACAGGAAATCAAGCAGAATTACCCTGAAAATGATGAGGAAAACTTCAGCATTGCACAGGAAGCACAAGAGGAAGAAACCAAGCATATGGACTATATATACATGGTTAATGGAAATAAGCTGATAATACGCATGAATGCAGAATTAGACCATCATCTTGCAGAAGAAATGCGCCAGGTTATAGATGATGTAATAGACAAAAGAGGCGTAACGCATATAGTGTTTGATTTTACGAAAGTTGATTTCATGGATAGTGCCGGAATAGGGCTTATTATGGGACGTTATAAGAAAGTGATGGATAAGGGAGATATAACGATTGTCGGAGTCCGCGAAAGTGTTAAGAGAATACTTCTTATATCAGGACTTCATAAGATAGTCACTATATATGAACTTAAAGGACAGGAGGCATAAGCATGATAGAGAATAACAATGTTGAATTATTATTTGAAGCTAAATCAGAAAATGAAGCATTTGCAAGGGTTGTGGCAGCAGCCTTTGTTACATATCTTGATCCTACAATGGAGGAACTTCAGGACATAAAGACAGCAGTTTCCGAGGCTGTAACTAATGCAATTGTCCATGGATATGATAATGGACCGGGAAAGGTAAGAATGAGACTTAAAGGCATACAGAATCAGGTAATAATTGAGGTGCATGATGACGGTCTTGGGATGGAAAATGTGGCAAAAGCAATGGAACCTTTGTATACTACCAAGCCGGAACAGGAACGTTCAGGAATGGGATTTTCGTTTATGGAAGCATTTATGGATGATTTAAGAGTTGCGTCAGCACCGGGTAAGGGAACAACAGTGCTTATGAGAAAGAAAATAGGGGAATAATTGATAGGATGTGATGCTATGGATCAGACTAAGGATTATACCAGGGAATTGATCGCTAAAGCACACAATAATGACAAAGAAGCCAGAGAGAAGCTGGTGACAGATAATCTCGGACTTATATGGAACATAATTAAAAGATTTAAAGGGAGAGGAATAGAACAGGAGGATCTGTTCCAGATAGGCTGCATAGGTCTGATAAAAGCAATTGATAATTTTAATCTGGATATGGATGTTGCATTTTCAACATATGCAGTTCCTATGATAACAGGTGAAATAAGAAGATTCCTGCGTGATGATGGAATGGTGAAGGTCAGCCGTTCCATTAAAGAAAATGCGGTAAAAAGCATGAGGGCAGCGCAGCAGCTCCGCGATACATTAGGCTGCGAGCCGACAGTAGAGCAGATAGCTGCTGCCTGCGAGCTGTCAGTTGAAGATATAACACTGTCAATGTCTGCCTCAATGGAGGTTGAATCAATATATAAAACAATCTATCAGGGAGATGGAAGCGAGGTCATGCTGATGGACAAGTTAGAAGACAAGGCAGATATCGGAGAGACTGCATCAAGCAAAGTGGCACTCGCACAGCTTATGGAAACGCTTTCACAGCGTGAAAAAGAACTTATCAGAATGCGCTATTATGATGATTATACGCAGATGCAGGTCGCTAAGGAGTTCGGAATATCGCAGGTGCAGGTGTCGCGGATGGAGAAGAAGATATTAAGCGGCATGCGGAAGCGGCTTTTTGCATGAAGGATTCATTCATATATTAACGACCCCGCTGCTGTATCCGTCTAAGGCATACGCTCTCAGGATTTCTTCATCTAGTGGGAGTAAATGCCGCCATCTGTATAGTTTATTACGGTGAGGATAAACAAACGCGCTTCGCTTGAACGAGTTTATCCGCACCGCTCTTTTACATCTGGCGGCATTAACTCCCACACGATTCGAAATATTCGGGCGTATACCATAGACAGACACAGCGGCGTAGTGTTTATGCTGAATGAACACAGTGCTGGGACAGTTTTGTGCATGTCTGGAGTGCGATGGGCGAGGGCAGGCTGTTAAATAAATGAAGCCTTATGAATAAATTTTTGGGCATGTACAATACTAATACTAGCAACGGAGGGTTTGTTATGTCAGAGAAGATTTATTTGAAGATTGACCAGCAGAGGTGTGTTAAGAGGCCTAGGGTCACTATTGGGGATGTGATGACTGTTTATTGCAGTGATAAGGATATGATTGAAAAAATCGGACATTTAACACTTGTAGAGTTTACGCTTGGTAAGTATGACAGGAAGGTGTTTGATGCGCTTGATGTAGTGGGGATTATCCAGAAGGATTATCCTGATGCTGATATTGAATGTCTTGGCGAGTGCGACTTTGTTGTTGAATATAAGAAGCCGGAAAAGGAAGGTGCAATGCACTGGATAAAGGTTGCTGTGATATGTCTTATAACTATGGTTGGAAGCGGATATGGAATTATCGCTTACAACAATGATGTAAGTACTACGGATATATTTGACAGGGTATATGAGCTTCTCGGGGCTTCCGCATTTGAACCTACTAACATAATGGAGATTGCCTATGCTGTCGGGTTGTTTGTCGGTATTGTTATATTCTATGACCATTTTGCAGGACAGAAGCTGTCAAAAGCACCGACACCGCTTGAAGTGGAGATGGACAAATACGACAAAGATGTATCAGAATCTGTTATTGGCAGGGAAGGTGGAAAATGATTGCAGTTATTATATTTATTGGGGTTATGTCGGGCGTGTTTACCGCTGCGGGACTTTTTGCACTTATAACCAGTGTCGGCGTCATTAACAGATATGCTGATGTCAGTGGAACAAGTGAACATGTATTTCTGTATGAGGAATGTATAATAATCGGTGCGACAGCCGCCAATGCTGTATATGTTCTTGGAATTCCGGTTAAAATAGGTATGGCAGGCTGTATTATATTCGGGCTGATATCCGGAATATTTATAGGCACATTTTTAATAAGCCTTGCAGAGACGGTCAAAGCACTGCCTATATTCGTTCACAGGGCAAAAGCCGGCTCAGGGCTTGGCTTTATTGTGGCGGCGATAGCGGCAGGCAAGGCACTCGGACAGCTTGTGTATTACTTATATATGTATTGATTTTGCGTTGCAAAACAAGGAGGAGGATTTTATGAAGGACATTAATTCTGGCGGTGGTACTGAAACCGATATTGAAAAACGAAATGCAAGCTACAATGCTTATGTTGAAAATGTTACACCAAAGGGAAGCTGTGTGGCAAAATGCTTTAAGGCATTCATTGTTGGCGGCTGTATATGCGTTGTAGGGCAGATTATTTTAAATGCATGTAAATCGATGAAAGTGCCTGACACGGACGCAGCGTCTTACACAACACTTATACTTGTACTTTTAAGCGTAATTCTTACGGGACTTAATATATATCCGTCAATAACAACATTTGGCGGAGCCGGAAGCCTTGTGCCGATTACAGGATTTGCAAACAGCGTTGCCGCACCTGCGATTGAGTATAAGAAGGAGGGCAAGGTGTTCGGTATTGGATGTAAGATATTCACGATTGCAGGCCCTGTTATTCTGTATGGAATATTTTTCAGCTGGTGTGCCGGGCTTATATACTGGGCTTTGAAGCTTATCCATGTGCTGTGATTCTTGATTAAGAAACGGCTGTATGGTAGAATCATAAGAACTGTTTTATAGAAATGCGTAGGATACGAGGGCAATATGGGAACTTTTTTAGAGGATTATTATAATAAATTTAATGAAGAGAAAAGACTGACTTCAAGACACGGACAGATTGAATTCCGTACATCAATGCATTATATACATGACTGTATTGATGTATTAAAGAGCGAGGCAGAGAGAATATTAAGATTATGGATATAGGTGCCGGAACAGGCAGATACAGCGTTGCGCTGGCTGAAGAAGGCTTTGATGTGACTGCGGTTGAACTTGTGAAGCACAATCTTGGGATATTAAAGTCCAAGAACTCATCAGTTAAGGCTTATCAGGGTAATGCACTTAAGTTAAAACGTTTCGAGGATGAAACATTTGACATAACCCTGCTGTTCGGACCGATGTATCATCTGTTCGGACAGGAGGATAAGGTGAAGGCTTTAAAGGAGGCTGTCCGCATTACTAAGAAGGGCGGCTTTATTCTTGTTGCCTATGTTATGAATGAGTATGGAGTTATTACATACGCATTCAAGGAAAGACATATTAAGGAGTGTATGGAGCAGGGCAGGCTGACAGAGAATTTCCACACAATATCTTCTGAGCAGGACCTGTATGATTATGTGCGCCTTGAAGATATTGCAAAGGTTAATGAAGCGGCAGGGTGTGGGCGCGAGAAGATTGTCACACCGGACGGACCGGCTAATTACATAAGGCAGTTTGTAAACCAGCTTGACGAGGACGAGTTCGAGATGTTCTATAGATACCATCTTGCAACCTGTGAGAGAGCTGATTTGCTTGGCGCTGCGGCTCATACACTTGATATATTAAGAAAATAAGAGATAATACATCTGCATAAATAATACATTTTCTGGACAGACTACTTAAAAAGACTAATGGCACATGTATATGTGCGGAAACGAGGATTATGACGGGAAAGCAGAGTCTGTTATTTGACAGGGATGTATATGTGAGATGTGGTGCGACAGTTGTTGGAAAGAAAGAGTCTGACGGTCCGCTTGGTGAAATGTTTGATGTGGCAGTAGATGACGATATGTTTGGCAAGAAAAGCTGGGAAGAGGCTGAGAGCCACATTCAGGAGATGGCGGTTGACAAGCTCCTTATTAAGAGTGGCATGACTGTATCAGACATAGATTATATCTATGCCGGTGACCTTCTTGGCCAGCTTATAGCAACATCTTTCGGACTTATGAAGTATGAAATACCAATGTTCGGGCTGTACGGGGCGTGTTCTACGATGGGAGAGGCATTATCGCTTGGTGCTATGTGCGTTAATGCGGGATATGCGGAAAATGTAATTGCCCTTGCGTCAAGCCATTTTGCAAGTGCGGAGAAGCAGTTCCGTTATCCACTTGAGTATGGAAACCAGAGACCGCTTGCGTCCACATGGACAGTTACGGGAGCAGGGGCATATATCGTCGGAGATAAGCCTCTGGATAAGAAAAAATGTGTTCTTATAAAGGGCATTACGACAGGAAAGATAGTTGATTACGGCGTTAAAGATTCTATGAATATGGGAGCTTGTATGGCACCTGCAGCAGCAGAGCTTATAGAGGCGAATTTCAAAGATCTTGATGTTGATAAGGACTATTATGATGCAATATTTACCGGGGATCTGGGAGAGATTGGCAACAGAATATTGTCGGAGCTTCTGAAAGAAAAGGGCATTGATATTGTTGACAAGCTGTTTGACTGTGGAATGTTGATATACGAGGGCGAAACCAAGTGTTCAGGAGGGAGCGGCTGTGGCTGCAGTGCGATTGTTCTTGGAACTTATATTATGGATAAGCTTATAAGAGGTGAATATAAAAGAGTTCTGTTTGTTCCTACAGGCGCTTTATTATCTACCGTAAGCTACAATGAAGGAAAAAGTGTGCCGGGCATAGCCCATGGTGTAATTCTTGAAGGAAAGGAGAGTTAAAGCCATGGATTTTGTTAAAGCATTTGTCTGCGGAGGAATAATATGCGTTCTTACACAGATTCTTATGGAAAAGACAAAGCTTATGCCGGGAAGAATAATGGTTATTCTTGTAACGACAGGAGTTGTGCTTGGAGCGGTTGGAATATATGAGCCTTTTGCTAAATTTGCAGGTGCAGGCGCAACAGTTCCACTTACAGGTTTTGGAAATGTATTGTGGAAGGGCATGAAGAAGGCTATAGATGAGCAGGGATTTCTTGGATTGTTCACAGGCGGATTTACTTCCTGCGCAGTTGGAGTATCGGCGGCGCTTATATTTGGCTTTATTGCCTCGCTTATTTTTGAGCCTAAGATGAAGAAAGAATAAAAAAACAGCTAAATGTGTTCATGTAAGAATACATTTAGCTGTTTTTTATTAATCATTCGTAGAAGTTTTTGCCTGTGCACCTTTCTTTGTTGTACTTGCAGATTCTGAAGTGTTGGTTGATACTGATGATGTTTCTTTAGATGTTGATGTTGTTGTCGGTTTAGTAACAGAATTATTATTAGTGTTATTACTCTTAATAGTGTTGTTATGCAGAGTACATAACTTAGATAACTGCTCATCTGTTATTGAATAATCAGCATCCCATGTTTTGTATTGAGAGCCTTCAGCATCATCACCTAACTGATGGGTGCTGGCAACTTTCTTTCTCATAATCTTGGTTGTTGTGTTTGGACAACCAGATGTGGCGATATCGCAGAATCATTACATATAGTAACCTTGGTGTGGGTTGTACAATATTCGGTAGGAACAGTATCTTCTGTAAAGTATTCTGTGATTATGCAGTTTCCCATAGGATCATTATCACATAAACCTTCTACAGGAAGAAGTCCTGACTTGGAGCATACAGTTGCTTCAACAATTCCAGCAGGCTGTTCATAAGTTCCGGTAGGGAGATTGAGGTTATTGTGAATCTGCTGCATAATTGTGCGCCATATATAATTGTGACTTACAACAGAACCTAATTCCTTTGAGTTATCATCATATCCAACCCATATTGCAGCTGTATAATATGGGGTAAATCCACAGAACCATCTATCACTGTCATACTGTGTGGTACCAGTTTTACCAGCAACAGGCTGACTGTCAAAGCTTGCTGTACGTCCGGTTCCTGATGTTACAACTGATCTTAATCCCTGAATAAGAAGCCAGTCAGCATTCTCATTTAATACTTTATGTGTTTCAGGAACGGAATTATCAATAATTATATTTCCTTGAGAGTCAAGAACTTTAGTGTAATATATAGGTTTGGTATATGTTCCTTTATTAGCAATTGCAGCATATGCCGCACACATGTCAATGTTAGACACACCCTTTGTCATACCACCAAGCGCCAGAGACTGTACAACATCATGCGCACCATTAATAGCATTTTTAGGTGATACAAGAGTCGATATACCAAATTTCTCAAGATAATTAAAACCTACTTGAGGAGTTATTGTTGCAAGTGCTTTAACGGCAGGGACGTTCTGGGAAAGAGTAAGAGCTTCTCTTACGGTCATCAGACCACGGTATTCGCCTTTAGTATAATTGGTAACAAGCTTGGCATCAGTTCCTGAATAGTAATATGGAGCATCATCAATAGCGGATGCCAGTGTGAGAGCACCTTTATCAAGTGCAGGTCCATATGCTACGAGAGGCTTTATACTTGAACCAGGCTGTCTTGTAACATCATTTGATGCACGGTTTAAGCTTCGGTTAAGAGTCTTATCGCCACGTCCTCCGACCATTACTTTTACCTGACCAGTTGACTGATCCATAATTGTAAATGATATCTGAGGCTGTAATGTAAAGCTTAAGTTCTCTGAGTAAACAGTGCCGCCATCTTTTAATAACTCTTCTTTATAAGCTTCTACATATGCTCTTGCGGCATCTTCATCAGTCATTGTCAGACTGAAACTTGTATCACCAAGTTTCTTGGTGTACCAGTTTGCCATTGAGTTATGTGAATAATAAGAAAATGTTCCGTCAGTATCTTTAATTGTGAGAGAGTAGTTTATTGAAAAATGTGTGTTATCAGCATAATTGTCAGGATTGTTAATTATATCATCAGCAACATCCTGCATCATTGTATCCTGAGTTGAATATACCTGAAGGCCTCCACGGTAAATAAGGTTGGTTGCCTGCGCTTCTGTGTAGCCCTTCTGTGTCATAAGATCGTCAGTAAGCTGATTGATAAGTTCATCTACAAAATAAGAATATGTTGTAGTACTCGTTCCAGCAAGTTCAATACCCTCAAGTCGTGCATAAACATCATCAGATATAGCATCATTGTATTCTTCATCAGATATATAGCCCTGTTCTTTCATATTAGCAAGAACTTGATTCTGTCTGTCTTTATTTCTGTCTGCATGTCTGATAGGGTTAAGTCCGGTAGGACTTTTAGTAATAGATGCTATTACTGCACATTCACTTAATGTAAGTTCAGAAACATCTTTGTTAAAGTATCCGTTGGCAGCAGCCTGAACACCGTAATAACCATTACCAAGATTAATGGTATTAAGATAATTCTCAAGAATATCCTGCTTGTCCATAACTGTCTCAAGCTTAATTGCAAGATACTGTTCCTGGACTTTTCTCTTTATTTTCTCTATATCAGATTCATTGTATGCGTTAAATACATTATTCTTAAGTAACTGCTGTGTAATTGTGCTGGCACCCTGTGACATATGACCTGTAGAAAGGGTTATGGAAGCAGCCCTTAAGATTCCCTTCATATCGATACCATTGTGTTCGTAGAAACGTTCATCTTCTATAGCAATAAATGCATGCTGAAGATCTTTAGGAATCTGGTCAATAGTTACATAAGTTCTGTTAGCACCAGCAGATGAAAGCGACTGGATTTCATTTTCATCTGAATCATAGATTCTGGTTGCAAAACCCTCAGGGGATACATTAATCGATGCTATATCAGGTGCATTTTCTATAATTCCCTGAAATGATCCAAATAAAAGGCATGCACCGGAAACAACAATGGCGATAACGCCAACAAGTGCAAGTTTTATGAAAAATATACCTAATTTGGTGCCCAGCTTTGTGGTAGCTGAATTAAGCAGTTTTTTCTTTTGTTTTATGCCTTTACCACCATAATTCATATATTGTCCTCCTTAATAAATTCATGATATTATATCATAAAAATAAAGGGCAGGCAAATTATATGACTTCCTATATAATGTAGAAAAAGAGGCAGATATTATGAAGAAAATAATAAAAGCAGGCAATGGAGAATTTATTGATAAAAAATCGCGGTTTATAGCATACATTTGCAATATTGAAAGTGAAGAGCAGGCGGTTAAGATAATTTCTGAAATAAAGAAAAAATATTGGGATGCAAGACATAACTGTTACGCCTATATTCTTGGAGACAATAATGAAGTGCAGAGATTTTCTGATGACGGGGAGCCGTCAGGGACAGCAGGCAAACCTATATTAGAGGTTATTACAGGAAATGAATGCAGTAACTGCCTGTGTGTTGTGACAAGATATTTTGGCGGAGTCCTGCTGGGTACAGGAGGACTTATACGTGCATATACAAATGCAGCAAAAGATGCTCTTGATAACAGCAGGACAGGAACTTTAACAGATGGAACACATGCATTTATAGATGCTGATTATAATTATGTAGGGAAAATCCAGCATATATGTGCACAGAATGAAATTACTATAGTAGATACTGTATATGCTGAAAATGTGTCATTTGAACTTATGCTTGAACAGCAGAAAGAAAATATGCTGGAAAAGAAGATTACAGAGTTATCATCCGGAACTTTAAAGCTAAGAGATGTTTCACATATAAAAATGTACAGGGATGAAGAAGGCATGCTGACTGTTTAAAATGTGAATAAAAAATTAACAGTGGTAAAAAATAACAATAGAATGGTTAGTTTTTGCAAATTTAACATGCTGACTGTTTAAAATGTGAATAAAAAATTAACAGTGGTAAAAAATAACAATAGAATGGTTAGTTTTTGCAAATTTAACTGATTGATATGTAAAAGTGATGTAAAA
>QRVH01000041.1 GCA_003458705.1 Eubacterium sp. AF22-9
TATATAATTATATATTGTCAATATATATTATCTAAACATTAGAAATACCTCATTTTTATTAAAAAAGGTACAACATTCATCATGTGAATATTATACCTATAATTAATAAATATTATCTATACGCTCTCTCGTATATACCCGCAATCTCTTCATCAGTAGTTTCCTGAGGGTCTCTTACGAACAATCTCATCATTGTTGCCCTTGCGTTCTTGGCAAGTGTCATTGCTTCTTCCTTCTTTATTCCGTAATCAGACATCTTAAGGTCATCAACTCCACATGCCTTCTGTAATTCAAGAAGCGCTGTGATGAAATCTTCCGGTTTAGACGCATCTTTCATTCCAAGAAAATGTGCCATATCAATGAAGCGTTCATCACATACATGCTTATTAATCCAGAATGTGAAGTACTCCTTAGACAGCATGATAAGTCCTGCTCCATGAGGAAGCTCAGGGTGATATGCACTCATTGCATGCTCCATAGAATGTTCTGATATACATGATGTTACAACCATTGAATAGCCAGACATTGTATTAGCGTATGCAACATGTTCTCTTGCCTCAATATCATTGCCATCCTTAACTGCTCTTGCAAGATAATGTCCGATATTTTCAATCGCGGCACGCTGAATCATATCTCCCATAATATTATGTTTGTTGCTTATATACCCTTCCAATGAATGGAAAAGTGCATCAAATCCCTGATATGCAGTGAATTTCGGTGGAACTGTTTTCATAAGCTCAGGGTCAACAATTGCATACTTTGCAAACATCCCCGCCATTCCACCAATACCAATCTTTTCATTAGTATCAGGATTAGAAATTACTCCGATAGTATCAACCTCTGAGCCTGTTCCTGCTGATGTAGTAATTGCAATCCATGGAAGCATCTCATTAGGAGGTGTCATCTTTCCACCTGATGGACTATTAGCATAATCCCACAGATTATCTGATGGCTGTGGAATGAACATTGCCATATTCTTAGCCGCATCCATAACTGAACCGCCGCCTAAAGCAACAACAAAGTCAACTCCATTCTCGCGACCAATTCTTGCGCCTTCTTCAACTGCTGACTTCAGCGGATTAGCTCCTATTCCGTTATAAAGCACATATGAAACATCAGCCTGTTTAAGTTCATCTATTGTTCTGTCAAGTGAACCATTCATCCTTGCAGACTTTCCATTGCTTATAACAAGAAGTGCTTTCTTTCCTGGCATCTTAAGAGTATGAAGCTTAGAAAGACTTCCGCATCCAAATACGACATCTACTGGTGAAAAAAACTGATATTCATTCATGATTACTCCTCTCTGAAATTAATGCTGCCATCTGCAGCATTCATTCCATCTACAATAGCCAGAGATTCAAGCTGGTATCCAAGGTTACGGATAATCTGTCCACCCTGCTGGAAGCCCTTCTCAACTGCGATTCCAATACCTTCAACAGTTCCGCCTGCCTGATTGACAATAGATATAAGTCCCTGGAGTGCACAGCCATTTGCAAGAAAATCATCAATAATAAGTACATGATCCTCTGGACCTACAAACTTCTTAGATATAAGAACCTGATTCTTGCACTTATGTGTAAATGATTCAACTTCCGCAGAATACACATCACCATCAATATTGACACTCTGTGACTTCTTTGCAAATACAACCGGTACATCAAAGCATTCTGCAACTATACATGCAATACCAATTCCTGAAGCCTCAATTGTTATAATCTTATTAATATTCTTTCCGGCAAATCTTCTCTTAAATTCTTCGCCCATCTGCTTGAAAAGCTTAACATCCATCTGATGATTAAGAAAATTGTCTACTTTAAGAATGTTGCCTTCTTTGACAACTCCGTCCTTCATAATTCTTTCTTCAAGAAAATTCATAGTAATGATTCCTTTCGTAAGTAAATTATCTGTCATATTATAAGAGATTATTCTAACATTACAAGGCTCTATGGTCAATCAGTTTTAATTATCTTTTACACTTGCCATTGCAATCTGGTCAGGAGTTATAGGAAGCTCGTAAAATCTCTTTCCTGCCGCATGGCTTAATGCATCTGTAATTGCAGGAAGCGGTGTATTAATTACAACCTCTCCGATTGATTTAGCACCAAAAGGACCTGCATTCTCGTAACTGCTCTCAAACTCAACATTAATATGTCCGATATCCATTCTTGATGGAATCTTGTACTGTAAAAATGAGTTCTCATACAGCTTGCCCTTATCTGAATATGTGATATTCTCTGACATTGTCATTCCTATTCCCTGTAAGATACCGCCCTCTGCCTGTACTCTTGCAAGGTTAGGATTAACAGGTGTTCCACAATCAACACATGCGTCATACTCAACAACACGGCTCTCACCTGTGAGAAGGTCAACCTCGACCTCCGCTGCTCCAACCATGAATGGTGGTGGTGAAATAGGTGATGTATGTGTATTGGTAACTGAAAGTGCTATATCATTACCACACATGGATGCTGTTGATATATCGGCCAGGGTTACACATTTATCCTTGTTCTCACCTGATTCGCATATTACTTTCTTTCCGTCAAATGTGACATCACATTTCTCGCAGCCTAACATCTTAGCACCAAGCTTTTCGATTCTGTCTCTAAGCTCTAATGCACATTTTTCAACAGCTTTACCTGTTACATATGTTGTACTTGATGCGTATGAACCTGAATCATATGGTGATATGTCAGTATCTGCACCAAATACACATATATCGTCTGTGCTGCATTCAAGAACCTCTGCTGCAATCTGTGCAAGTATTGTATCACAGCCTGTTCCCATATCAGCAGCTCCGATGTTCATAGTATATACACCTTCATCATTAAGCTTTAATGTCGCACTGCCGACATCAACTCCTGATATACCCGAGCCCTGCATTGCCATGCCCATTCCGACAAAACGTGCCTTAGTATCAGAAATCTTTCTCATAGGATATTTCTCATCCCATTTAATCATCTCTTTGACCTTTGCAAGACATCTGTCAAGTGCACAGCTTGTATTAACCTGTCCATAGTAAGCAGGCATTACATCACCCTCTTTTACTATGTTCTTAAATCTGATTTCAAACGGGTCCATATGAAGTCTGTCTGCCAGTTCATTTACAGCCGACTCAACTGCAAAAAGTCCCTGTGTCGCACCATAACCTCTGTAAGCACCCGCTGACATTATATTAGTATATACAACATCACTTACAAAACGGAACGCCTCTGCCTTTCCATATAATGGAATTGACTTGTGTCCAGAAAGGCCTACTGTTGTAGGACCATGCTCGCCATATGCGCCTGTATTAGATAATGTGTATAAATCAATTCCTTTTACAATACCATCCTTAGTTGCACCAAGTCTTACATGCATCTGCATCTCATGTCTTGGTGATGAAGCTGACTGTGTTTCTTCCCTTGAAAATATAATCTTAGACGGTTTCTTGGTCTTCCATGTAACAAATGCAGGATATATCTCTGACACAGATGTCTGCTTTGCTCCAAATCCGCCTCCGATTCTTGGCTTGGTAACTCTTATCTTAGATGGCGATATTCCAAGTGCATGTGAGATAATTCTCCTGCAATGGAATACTATCTGTGTAGAACTTACGACATGAAGTCTTCCATAAGTATCTATTGTACAGAAAGTTCTGAAAGTCTCCATCATGCTCTGCTGGCATGCCTTAGTATGATATGTCCTGTCAATCACAATATCACACTCGTCTAGTACCTTATCGATATCTCCGTTGCCGCTCTCATCATGCGCACACAGATTTCTTTTATTATCAGCTCCAACCGGACATAATGCCTCCCAGTTATCCTCAGGGTGTACAAGAATCTCATTATCCTTTGCCTTAGTGAAATCAAGCAATGGTTCAAGCACTTCATATTCTGTCTTAATAAGCTTCATTGCCTTATCAACACAGCGTTCATCAGCACCTGCAACAATGGCAACCGGATCGCCTATGAATCTTACATGCTTATCAAGAATAAGCCTGTCATAAGGACTTGGCTCAGGATATGTCTGACCTGCACATGTGAATCTTTTCATATTCTGGTCAACATCTTTATATGTAAATATTGCTTCTATTCCCGGCACCTTCATCGCAATATCAGTATTAATATTCTTTACAAATGCGTTGGCATATGGTGAGCGCAGAAGCTTTACAACAAGGCAGTCCTTAGGTGCAATATCATCTGTATACACCGGCTTTCCAAGAAGCAGTTCCATCGCATCTTTCTTTCTGATAGCTTTATTAACCGACTTCATCTATTCAGCCTCCTTTGCTTTCTTTGCCTCAAGGAAATTCATAATTCCTCTTAACTGTCCCTCATAACCTGAACATCTGCACAGATTTCCTGAAAGGAACTCCTTTATCTCCTCTTCATCAGGATAAGGATTCTCTCTGAAAAGTGCCAATGCATTCATAACAAATCCCGGATTACAGAATCCGCACTGCTCTGCTCCCTGATCTGCTATAAATGTGACAAATTCAGACGCCTCCTCCTGTAATCCTTCGAGTGTTGTAACACTGCATTTGTCTGCTCTTGCTGCAAGAACTGAACATGAAAGGACAGGCTTATCATTAAGAAATACTGTACATAAGCCACAGTTAGATGTTTCACAGCCACATTTTACGCTGTAACAGCCATGCTCTCTCACGAATTCATAGAGTGTCATGTCTGCCGTAATATCTGCTTTGACAGATTTTCCATTCAACTTAATATCAACTAACATATATTCTCCAATCCGTAATCACCAATTAATCTCTGTTAATATTCTGAAGTGCCCTGCCTGCAAGAACGCCTGCAAGATGGCTTCTATACTCAGCACTTCCTCTCATATTGCCCGCTGTAGGCACATTTTTCTTAACAAATGTACTGAATTCTTCTACTGACTTCTCGTTAATACCGCCTGCAAGTATTCCTTCTGTATCTTTAACAACAATTGCTCTTCCCGGTCTTGCACCTATGCAGATATTGCAGACTCCAGTATCTTTAAACTTTACTCCTGCACATGTAAGCACCGGCAGATCTGTTTCTGTTATTCTCACTGCTTCATAAAACATATTCACCGGTCTTTTCTTAACAATAATATTAACAACAATGTCCCTGTCATAATCACGGTCAGCATACTCAGTTAATGGAACAATGCCTCCCTTGTATAGTTCTACATAAGAATCCAGTCCGATTAAAAGCGTAAGCACATCAGAAAATCCATATCTTCCATATATACTTCCACCAACTGTTGCAAGATTTCTGAACTGCACACCTACAATATGCCTTAAAGCCTCCTTAACACAGCCATCTGTATATTCATTAAAACTCTCATGAACTTCTAACTGTCTTAAAGTAGTCATACAGCCAATCTTAAATTCTTCATCTGATTCTTCAATCTTATCAAGTCCAAGCCCTGACATATCAATAGCCATATTCATTCTGTTGTCGCCCATACGCATCCACATCATGCCGCCGACAATACGGTTAGCTTTCTTCTGATTAAGCTCATAGGCTTCTTCAAGGCTTTCTACTTTCTTATAATTCTGTATAGTAAGCATAAAAACTCCAATCTATTTATTAGTGATATGAACAACGGACGGTTGTGGCGGGCGCAGACCCGTTACCTGCAGGTGAGGGCTCTCATGGCATCTTAGCTTAGTGGGAGTAGATGCCGCCATCTGCAAAGCCTATTAGTGTGCAGAAAATCAAACGCGCTACGCTTGAACGAGATTTTCTGCACACACCTTTAAGCACATGGCGGCATAACTCCCACACAGCACGCTGCAAATCGAGCCCTCGCCTGCTGGCATCGGGCCTGTGCCCGCCACAACCTGTCTGTCATCCTTCACTACTAAATTGATAAATAATCTCATTCTCTTTCCTTATATAAATATAACGGCTTGTAAAACCCTTGTCAATCTGATAAAATTCATTCGCTAATATTTACACAAACCAATTCACAGAAAGGATTTTTATCATGAAGAATTTTAAAAGATTTACCGCCCTCTTTTTAGCAATGCTCATGCTTTTTTCATTAGCAGCATGCGGCAATTCTACAACTTCTGATAAGGGCACAGAAGAAGCTACTACTTCAGCATTTGACGTAATGTCACAGTTTAATGAGATTGGCGTAAGCTATCCCCTTACTGTTACTGACCAGGCTGGTAGAACCGTAACATTTGAAAAGGCTCCAGAAAAGATTGCATCATCTTACTACATTTCAACAAGCCTTCTTCTTGCACTTGGATTACAGGATAAACTCGTTGGAATTGAAGCCAAGGCTAACACAAGAAATATTTACAAGCTTGCAGCTCCTGCAATCATAAGCCTTCCTAACATGGGAACAGCCAAGGAATTTAATACAGAAGCATGTGTAGCTGCTACACCTGATGTTGTATTTCTTCCAATGAAATTAAAGAAAACAGCTGATACTCTTGAAAGTCTTGGAATCAAGGCTATTGTTGTGAATCCAGAAGACCAGTCACTTTTAGAGGAATGCATAACTCTTGTTGGAAAGATTACTAACAATGCAGGACGTGCTGAAGCACTTAATAATTCAATCAAGACATTTTTAGCTGATAACAAGACTAATGTTTCTGGCGAAAATACACCATCTGTATACCTTGCAGGTAACAGCTCTGTTCTCTCAACTGCCGGAAGCAAGATGTATCAGAATACTCTGCTTACTAACGCAGGTGGTAAAAATGTTGCTTCTGAACTTACAGATACTTACTGGGCAAATGTTTCTTACGAGCAGATTCTTGCATGGAACCCTGATTACATCGTTATCGCTGCTGATGCAACTTACTCAGTTGATGACATCTTAAGCGATGCTAATCTTGCCGGATGCAATGCTGTTAAGAACAAAAATGTAGTAAAGCTTCCTAACGATATCGAAGCATGGGATTCTCCAGTTCCTGGAAGCTTCCTTGGAAGTATATACATTGCTTCTGTTCTTCACCCAGAAAAGGTAACTAAAGATTTCTATGAAACTTGTGTAACTAAATTCTATGAAAGCTTTTATGGATTTACACCTGCAAAATAATTAAGGATGATTTATGTTCAAGAATATTAATAATTACCGGAACAAAATTATACTATTATCTGTCATGTGGGCACTGCTTCTTATAGCAGTGTTTACATGGTCAGTTCTTACCGGACAGTATCCACTCACATTAAAAGGGCTGCTGTCAGGAGACACTATGTCAATTATGGTCTTTAAAAGGCTCCGACTTCCACGCGCCATTATGGGTATTATCGGAGGTTTTGGCCTTTCAATATCTGGTTATGTATATCAGATGATATTTAAAAATCCACTGGCATCACCTGATGTTGTCGGTGTTTCTTCCGGTGCTAGTGCCGGCGCAGCTTTTGCTATAGTTGCGGTTTCGTCTTTAAACCCTGTTGTATCAATATCCGCATTTGCCGGAGGAATAATTGCCCTTATAATCACATTACTTGTGGCTTATCTTGTTCCCGGCAGAAACAGTTACACAATTGTACTTGCTGGTATTGCCATTCATTCTGTAGCACAGACAATTCTTATGTTTCTCAAACTTGCTGCAGATCCTGAAAAACAGCTTGCTTCTATTGAATACTGGATCATGGGAAGCCTTAACGGTGTTTCAAAGGACAGCCTTGCTATTCCTTTCTTTGTAACATGTGCAGGCTTTATAATCATGACTTTATTATACAGACAGATTCTCATTCTCTCGATAAATGAGGATGAAGCTGCCGCTCTCGGTGTCAATGTCACAGTTCTCCGTTTTATCATATTAATGATTGCAACATTAATCGTATCATCAATTATATGTGTAACCGGACTTATCAGCTTTATTGGACTTATTGCACCTCACATTGCCAGATTACTTACAAGACGCAATGACAGATTCACATACATCTCAAGCGGACTGGCTGGTGCCATCATCATGACACTTGCTGATATATTTGCAAGAAGTGTATCCTCATCGGAACTCCCTGTAAGCATATTTACATCACTCCTTGGTGCACCGCTGCTTATAATCCTGCTTATCAAAGCTAACAAAAAGGAGGTTGCATAATGTCCGATTTATTCAATCCTGAATTATATGTTTCAGATGTATCAGTATATTATGGAAGCAAATGTGCTGTCCAGAATGTAAGCTTTAACATACATCCCGGACAACTCACAGCTATTATCGGCAATAACGGCTGCGGAAAAACCTCTCTTATAAGAGCTGTCATGAATCTTGTTAAACATAGTGGAAAATGCATGCTTGGTGAGCTTCAGCTTGAAAGTATGTCTGTCAGGAAAAGAGCTGGCATGATAAGCTACATTCCACAAAGAACCGGAATAAGCGTAAGTATGACTGTAAGAGATGTCTGTCTGCTTGGCTTTAATCCACAGCTTCACATGCTTGAATCATACAATTCCAACATGAGACATCGTGCTGATAAGGCTATCGATTCTGTTGGCCTTGCCGGATTATATGATACAGACTTTCTCACATTAAGCGAAGGCCAGAAGCAGTTATGCATACTTGCACGCACACTTATAGAAGATTCGGCGCTTCTGCTTCTTGATGAGCCTGACAGTGCGCTTGATTTTTCTAACCGTCATATGCTTATGAAACATATCCGGAATATTATTTCTGATAACAAATGTGCTCTCATGTGTATACACAGTCCAGAACTGGCACTTGAGTACTGCGACAGGATTCTTCTTATGAAAGATGGAAAAATTGTTTCAGATATTGATGTACATGCAGCCAGTCTTTCAGAAATCAATGAGAAAATGTCTCTTATATATGATAATATCAATGTTACTGAATGTACTGATACAAAGGGAAATGTACACAGAATAGTTCTTGCTTTGTAATAGGGGGATTTATGAATAATTGTTATTTGGACGCAGAAGCCGTAATTACATTTTTCAGGATGACCGGCAGAAAACACATTTTTATAACAGGCAGCCGCGGCAGTGGAAAATCTCATCTTGTTAATAATATGTTAAAACATATGTCCGATTCTTTCAATCTGTTACAGAGTCATAGAACGGATACGCCACAGGTTGTCATTAAATCTAATCTGGTTGCTGACAATAAAGAATTCGTAATTGGTTTACCACGGACATCTGGAATTAATCCTGCATCTAAAGGCAATAATATGACAATTATTGAAGATGGATTTATTAATTGCGCAATTCCTGCCATTGATACACATCTTGATACAACTCCTGAAAGGTTATTTGTTATTGATGAGCTTGGTTATCTTGAAAGCTCTTGCATCCCATTTCAGGAGGCTGTTGAAAAACTGCTTGATAATTCACATGTTTTAGCTGTAATCAGAAAACAATCCACAGAATTTCTAAACAGAATCTGTAACAGGAAAGATGTTCTTGTTATTGATATTGACAGCACATTTGAAACGCTTTCTTGCATTATTATGGCTTCCGGTATGTCAAAACGTTTTGGCTCTAATAAGCTGATTACAGACTTTAATGGACGCTCTCTTTTTGAAAATGCAGTATCTATAAGCCATTTTGCCGGCTTTGGTGAGACACTTGCAGTAACACGGCATGATGAAGTTGTCCATATATGTGAAGATAAAAATATACATTTTCTCCGACACGACATGCCATACAGAAATGAAATGGTCCGGCTTGGAGTTACCAGAATTCTATCAGATAACGCTTCTTCAGGGAATCCGCAGCCTCAGGGAATCCTTTTCCTGCCATCAGACCAGCCGCTTATTACAAGGACAAGCCTGCAGCTTCTGTGTCTTACATTTCTTTATTATGATGATAAGATATGCAGACTTTCCTACAATGAAAATGCTGGTTCTCCATGTATATTCCCTGCAAAATATTACGATGAGCTTCTAAACCTTCCTGAGAAAAAAGGCGGCGGGTTCTTAACAAAAAAATATCCCGCACAGGTTGTATTAGTTCCTGTACGGGATGAATATGAACTATATGACATTGATACTCCAGACGATATTACTCGTCTTTTGAAATTTCTTCATTAGCCGGTTTGCTCTTAGGAAGTATCACATTAAGTAATATTGCCACAAATGCTGCAGGTACAATACCTGACTCACCAAACATAAGCTGTACTGCCTGTGGTGTATGTTCAAGAATTGCAGGGCTTACACCCATTCCATAACCTACACCAAGTGCAACTGAAACAATTGAAAGTCTTCTTGCATCAAGCGGCTCTTTAGTAATAAGCTGGATACCACTTACTATGATTGATGAGAACATCATAACTGCTGCACCACCAAGTACTGACTGTGGCATGATTGATATAAGTGCTCCAAGCTTAGGTATAAGTCCGCATAAAATAAGGAATACCGCACCTGATGCAAGTGCAACTCTGTTGACAACCTTAGTCATTGCAACAAGTCCTACATTCTGGCTGAATGATGTATTAGGAAGCACACCAAACATTGCTGCAAGTGTTGAACCAAGACCATCGCACATTACGCCTCCAGAAAGCTCCTTATCTGTTGCCTCTCTTCCCATTCCACCTTCCATAACACCTGAAATATCACCAACAGTCTCTACTGCTGTTACAACAAACATTACAAGTACAGGAAGTATTGCTCTTAAATCAAACACAGGCTTAACTGGCATAAACTTTGGAATTGCAATCCATTTAGCCTCTGATACCTTGTTCCAGTTAAGTACCCATGATTTAGTATACTCAACTCCATCAGCTGTAACTGCTGTATGTGGAAGAACCAGTCCCATAATAATTGCTACAATATAACCCACAATAATTCCAACAAGAATTGCAGATGAACTAAGATATCCCTTAGTCCAGTGCTTAACAAATAATATAACTACAAGCACAACAAATGCTAAGAAAAGATTTTCCAATGAACCAAAATCCTTAGCAGAGCTTCCACCACCAAATGAATTGATCCCTACTGAGATAAGCGATAATCCTATGGAAAGAACTACTGTTCCTGTTACTACTGATGGGAAGAATTTTCTTAATGGTTTAATAAATGCTCCAAGTACAGTCTCAAAAAGACCACCTATAATAGATGCTCCCATAATTGCACCATAAGCTAATATTCCGCCACCCATAATCTTGGTAACACTGCTGAATACTCCGATAAATCCAGAACTTGTACCCATAATAATAGGTACCTTGCCACCAACAGGTCCGATTGAAAACAACTGAATAAGTGTTACAATACCTGCAATAATCATTGCGTTCTGTAAAAGTGCAACCTGGATAGATGCATATTCACTTCCTGCCCCAATTCCACATGCACCTGTAATAATAAGCAGCGGTGTAAGATTACCTACAAACATTGCCATTACATGCTGAAGTCCAAGCGGTATTGCCTGTTTTAGCGGAAGCTTTCCATTAAAATCATATGCTTCCGGCATAAGCGCTTTTATTTTTTTCATAAGTCCTCCAAATATTTATAAAAATGTATAAACATAATACTACATTATCATGTTTAATTCTACATTAAATCACGAAAACTTATATCCAACTCCCCATACAGTTTTTATGTATTTAGAATTCTTTAAATCTGTTTCTATCTTTGAGCGGATATTTCTTATATGCACCATAATTACATTATTAATGTCATATGCCTCCTCTTCACTCCACAGCATATCATATATATGCTCCGTTGAGAAAACATTTCCTTTATTCTTCCATAAAAGCTCAAGTATCGCAAATTCCTTTGGTGTAAGCAGTATTTCTTTAGAAGAAAGAAATACCCTGTGAGTGTCTATATTCATAGTAAGGTCAAGATACTCCAATATATTACTCTGTTTCTGATTGTTAAAATCCTTATATCTTCTCAGCTGCGCCTTGACCCTCGCTATAAGCTCAACCGGGTTAAATGGTTTTGCAAGATAATCATCTGCACCTGCACTAAGACCTATAACCTTGTCCATATCCTGGTCTTTTGCAGACAGCATAATTATCGGAATATTGCTCTTTTTTCTGATTTCCATACAGAGGGTTATTCCGTCCATATCAGCCATCATAACATCAAGAATCGTAATATCTATGCTCATGTTATCAATAATATCAAGAGCATCTTTGCCATTAGCCGCCTTATATACCTGATAGCCCTCATTTTTTATATAGATTCCGACAAGCTCTCTAATATCTTCTTCATCATCAACCACTAAAACAGATGCCATAATATCCTCCTCATTTCATAATCAGATTCACATATCATTCTTCTTAAGTTCTATATTAATTGCAAATATTCCATCATTATACTCAGCCCATACTCTTCCGTTAAAGCTTTCTATTGTTTCCTTTACAATCGAAAGTCCAAGTCCGTTGCCGGATATACTTGAATTTCTTGCATGGTCTGCCCTATAGAATTTGTCAAATATTCTTTCGCAGTCAGGTGCTTTATCACTATCTGTCCTGTTGCAGAATTTTATATGAACAAATTCAGGTGTCTCACTCATATACACATTTATCGTTGAATTGTCCGATGAATACTTGATAGAATTCATTAAAACATTGTCAAATACTTCTCTTATCCTGTCAATATTAATATTAATCATCACTGATTCATTAGGTATATCTGTTTCAAAGCATTTGCCTTCCTTCTGTGCAATTCCGTCAAATTCAAGAATATCCTGTTTAAGAAGCAATGAAATATTACATTTTTCCATGTTCTCTTCGTTCATGGAAACCTGTTCATTTCTTGCAAGCCTGAAGATTTTATGAATCATTACATTAATCTTTTCAACCTGTCCAAATGCTCTCCGGATGTAATCATCGCGCTCCTCATCAGTTGAATATTTGCCACTGATAACAACATCCAGATATCCCGTTATTATTGTCATCGGCGTCTTGATATCATGGGAAAGATTGGTAATCAGCTCCATATTCTTTCTGTCGTTCTCACGTTCCTCCTGCATCATCTTCCTCAGACTGTACTGCATATCATCAATCTGTTCAGCTATAAGAGTAATCTCGTCATTGCCCTTTTTGTCTATGCTGGCATTAAGATTTCCTTTTGATATCTCATCTACAACCGTTGACAGATATCTGATATAATCAATTCTTTTCTTTGTAAGCAGAAAAACGCTTATTATAAATATAACTGAACCAATCGCAATACACATAAGCTTCAGCTTCATATCAGCATACAGGTATTCCGGTGTAACCTCTGTCTCGAATATAATATAGTAAAGCATTTTTGAAACGCTCTTAGTATATACAAATGTATATGTAAGACTTTCTTCGTCATATGAATTAGTTATATATTGGGAAATGTCAACACTGACTTTATTTTTCTTATAATCAACGATTTCTCCATCTTCCGAAGTCTTCCACAATACCTGTCCATTTCTGTTCGTTATTGTGATTATCATATTACTTACTTCATCGGAAGCAAATGGCATTCTGTTATTCCCAAGAAGATACTTCATCGCATCTCCTATTGTTTTCTCGTCCTCACCACTATTGGCAGTTATCTCTTCCATTGCAGTATCAAGTGAGCTGTCTAATTCTCTTACCATATTCATTACCTGAATATCGTATCTTTTCTTATAATCAGATGTATCTTCTATTACATCGACCATAACTCCATAATGGCTGCATACAATAAACACTCCTAATGAAGCAAAAACTGCGATAGTAATTGATATCACAATTACCATCGCAAGTTCCTTATATATTCCGATTCTTTTCCGTACATATTGTGCGTTCATATTTCTCTCCATGATTACCAGTAACCTAATTCAACGCCTTTTTCATATACACCTACACCATATGCATAATATCCATATCCATTAAGATGTGTATAATCATACTTTATACTGTCAGGAACTCTTCCATCTAAAAGATTTTCTATATCTGTTTCGTTGGCTTCTTTTCCAGTTATATCTAAAGCATTCTGCATTAAATATGTTCTCATATTAATAAAATGGTCTCCAAATGCTTCCCTTAACGCAGCTTCCCATAAAGTATCATTAAGTCCTACTTCCTTACTGCTGTTATAATTTTCACTGTCTATAGCTTCGTCTGGATTATCTGTATCGCCAATGATAATATAACACTGTGTTCCTGAATTAGCAATCATTGCCTTATATTGAGATATCAATTCATCATATTCATCCCATCCGCCATTACTACCCATTTCAATTATGAGTACATCTGCTGACATATCGTGTGCTGCTTTAGTTACTACTTCTGCACCTTTCTTAATCTTGACGCTCCGTGTTGTATCTTCATATAAGCTGATATACACTCCACCTTTGCTGAAAGATAACTGATATAATACATCATCAACATAAACCAGATTATCTACCTGAGCATTATTTGTTTCATATCCATTAAAGTTCTCAAGAGAAACTCCATCTCCATCTGCATTAACTATGCTCACTCTCACTTTTTTACCCGGTTTAACTGTAACTGATTTTCCAATGTACATCTTTATACCACCCTGACGGAGTGCTATATCATATGAGGTTTCTCCGCATACGCCAAGATTATAGACATTCATACCAGTATAATAAGCAAGCGCATCTGTATATGCCCAATCAGAAGCGTCTATTATGCCATCCTCATTTTCAATAAATGCTTCTCCGCTTCCAAGTCCGTATGTTATGGAATCACCCCAGCACACAATATTTTTAATTTCTCTATTGAAATTGATATTCTGATTATCTTCACTGTCCTGTTCAGTAACAAAGCTGTTTACGGGCACTATATTAATACCAATAGTCTCACCTGAAACTTCTTCTTTATTAACCACATTTACCCAAATAGCTGCTGTCACACCAATTAAACACACTACACATAAAATAATAATATTCTTTATCCATCTTTTCATAGTGATTCCTCCTCTGATGTTTATATCTGTATCTTAAAATACAAAAATAAATATCTACGAATGAGAAATCTTTAGATTTCTTAAGAATTAAAATATTATGTTAATCTAAGATTTTACCATCAATCGAAATTGTCACAACCTGCCATGGAATAAATTTCCCACTGTTCTGTAATGCTGTCTTTGCAGCATATTCAAGTCCTCCGCAGCATGGAACTTCCATTCTGACAATAGTAACGCTCTGAATATTATTGTTACTTATTATCTGTGTAAGCTTTTCGCTGTAATCAACATCATCAAGCTTCGGACAGCCGATAATAGTAATCTTTCCCTTCATGAAATCCTGATGCATATTGGCATATGCATATGCTGTACAATCTGCTGCAATCAAAAGCTTTGCTCCATCAAAGTATGGTGCATTAACCGGCACAAGCTTAATCTGGCATGGCCACTGTGCAAGCTGGGATTCTGATACAACCATGGCTGCTGTGTGTCCTGACTGTAATTCCCGCTGTGCTGACATATCCACCGCATGCCCTGCTGCCGGATTTCCTGTCGCTACATTTCCCTGATTATTCCTATTGAACTGTCTCATCATGCTTCCTGGACATCCTGAAAAATGTGGTTTCTGCGGTGCTGCCTGACTTTTTGCCTGAACACGACCACCCTCATGTGTCTGACCGTGTGCTTCAGCCTGTTCTTTCGCCGCTTTATTGGCAAGAACCGCAGCTTCATCATATGCTGCCGCTTCTCTTTCTACAAATGAAATTGCCCCTGTAGGACACTGTGGCAGGCAATCACCAAGACCATCACAGTAATCGTCTCTCATAAGTCTTGCCTTTCCATCAACCAATCCGATTGCCCCCTCATGACATGCTGTCACGCATGCTCCGCACCCATTACATTTATCCTCATCAATATGAATAACTCTTCTTATCATCACTTAATCCTCCTGTGTTCCCATTGATTTCGTGATTAAAGAATAATATAATGAGCATAATAAATATGTTGTTTTAACCACATTTTTGATAATTTATTAAAAATGTACTTTAAGTCAGAAAATTGGATTTTACCGGGGCAGTATAAGGAGAACTTATGGCAATTATCAAATCACCAATATTTAAAGATATCACCGAATCTGAAATATCAGAAATGACCGCAGCCGGATTTCTGCGTGCCAGAAAATTCCGCAAAAATTCGTTTATATATCATGTAACAGACAGTGTTCACGAAATTGGAATTGTTGCATCTGGTCAGGTAACTATTGAATATATAGATTTGTGGGGCAACAAAGCTATTATGAGCAATATTACTCCTGGACATGTATTTGCTGAAACATATGCTCTGACTGGCGAACCGCTCATGGTAGATGCGGTCGCTTCTGAAACAAGTGTGATTCTTTTTCTTGATATGGATAAATTGATGAGTTCACAATTTGAAAATACGCACTGCAAAGATACAATCCTTAACAATCTGCTGCACATTTCCATTCAGAAGAATCTCACCCTGTCTAACCGGATATTCTGCACATCACCTAAGACAATCCGAGAAAGGCTTCTTATATATCTGTCCAATGAGTCAAGAAAAGCTGGCAGTCAGGAATTCGTAATTCCATTCGACCGCCAGCAGCTTGCCGATTATCTTAATGTTGACCGTTCAGCACTTTCCAAGGAACTTGGAAAAATGCGTGATGAAGGGCTTATTGAATTCAGAAAAAATGCATTTCATCTGCACAGCATTTGCTAAGAATTCTGTTCTATAAACCGTTTCACCACTGGTCTTATCGGTGGTGAAATGTTATCCAGTTCAACCTCGGCAATATTAAAAAACTTCAGTTCTTCAATTTCTTCTTCCTGTCTCTTTAATTCTCCATGGTATTTTCTGCACACATATATAATCTCAATATTAGACACTTCATCACCATTAGGATACACATAATGCACCTCCGGACCGGAATTCACCATAAAAAATTCTATCTCATCTGCAATAAGACCTGTCTCCTCAAACAGCTCTCTTCTTGCACAATCCTCCACTTTCTCGTCAAGTTCAATAGAACCCCCGGCATATCCCCATTTGTGATTATCTGTACGCTTTCCTAAAAGAATCTGGTTCTTTTCATTCACTATTATTATGCTTGCGGCGCACTGCATCAGTGTCCTGTGTCCTACAAGCTTCCTTAAATCCATTATGTAACTTGGCATTGTTTAATCCTTTCAACAGTAAATTCCAATTTATCCTCTAACTGCCTCTCCACACGAAGAGACATATTCTCTTCTATTCTACAAGACTCTTACTTTTCCATTTTCCACTTTTCCATCTAAGCACCATTCCAACTGCTCTCGCACACTCGTCACCTGCCATGCAATATATGCCCCTACCGCAAGCAGCCCCATATGTATTCCAAGAAAATATGTTCCACCAACTGCAAACAGATACATAAATATTGCACCCATTATAACAGGGAAAATAGCATCTCCACTTGTTTTTAATGCCTGACCATATACAAGATTTGTCACTCTTCCAAATTCAAGAAATATATCTACTACCAACAGTTTTACTACAAGCTCAATCATCTGTATATCATTCGTAAATATATGAACGATAAAACGTCCGGTAATTGCAAATGTCACAGAAAAGCACGTTGCTGTTACAAGACCATATATCACAGCTTTTCGCGTACCCCTGTCACATTCCTCATACTTCTTTGCCCCGATTCTCCAGCCCGTCATAATGGCATTTGCCTGTGCAAGCGCAGCTCCCACACAATATGAAAAATTGGCTATCTGCATAGCATACGAACGAGCTGTAACATTCATTCCATCCGTATCCATATGGTTCATAAAACATACTATAAATGTCATTGCTACATTATAAAGTGCTGTTTCGAATGCCGAAGGAAAACCAATTTTAACAATCTGTGCAAGTATCTTTCGTGGTTGTGCGCGCTCAGGACTTTGCTTTGCTTTTATAAGTACAGCTCCCATTGCTGCTACAATAATAAGATTCACAACCTTTGAAAAAACTGTTGCAGCAGCAACTCCCATTACTCCCCAGTTAAACACAAACAAGAATACCGAATTCAATATAATATTAATTACATTACCAACAACTGTCCCTATTAAGGAATGTTTTGTATAACCAAACACTCTTAAATAACTCGAAAAAATTGGAATAAGCGCATTTAAAAAACTTGCACCTCCAACAATTTTAAGGTATGTTTCAGCCGGCTCAAGTAAAGCAGGAGCAATACTCACTATCTTAAGTATCCACCCAGAAAAAGCAGCAAGAATAAAAGACATCAGGATGCCTGTCAGTGCATTAAATACAAGTCCAAGCTGTCTGGCCTGATATGCAATTCCAGGTTTTCCAGCTCCAATATTTTGTGACATAACTGCTACCATACCGGATGATATTACCCCGAACATGATAATAAAAACACCTATATATGTATTTGCTGTTCCAACAGCCCCCACAGCCTGATCACTTACTGATGATAACATCAGTGTATCAACCATACCTGAAAGCATATAAAATAAAGTTTCCAGGCATATTGGCACAGATAGCTGTGTCAATGTTTTTCTTTCACCTTCCATACATTCTCCTTAAAATACTAATGTAATATATATTATCAAATTCAGTTTCCGCATGAATCGTCCCACCAGTGTTTACGAACTCTGATAAGTGCAAATACAAGGGCAAAAAATCTGATAACACATTATAACACAAAATGAAAATGACATGGTGATTAACCAGTAGGAAATGTTGCATGATTAATCTGCTGTTTTGGCTGCCTTGATACTTCTTAGGTTGACGGCTAGATACGCATTAGAGATGTCTCCATCCAAATGCTGTTCTAGCAAGTAACTTTTCCCTTGAACCCTTTGTTTATTATATGTGGGGCGCTTTTCGCCCCCAAATAGTGAAAGTGGGGGCACTTTCTGCCCCCGCTGAATTTATTCTTTTCATACTTTTTATCAACATAATCCTATTATTTACTTATCTACATTGGCTGTCATTTTTGAAAGTAAAGTACCCATTTTTATAGGGAATACATAGCACCCCATTGTTTGGATTTTCTGATTGAAACTATGGCAGATTATGTATCTCTTTGAATTAATATGTTTCGCAAGACCATAACCAACTTTTTCTGGAGATGCCTTAAATTCATTAGGCACCGGTAATGGAGAAGCCGATTTTGCAAAACCTTTCTTACCAATTGCATCAATCTGCTTCCTAGAATGATTACTCTTTAGTTCAAAATATTGACCCCCACGTAATAAAATATCCCACTACTTTTTTGAGTATTGGGACTTGTGTTTGTCCACGTCCTTCAACTGCTACTGTGTGCTTTTAATCTGACCGTTTACACCCTTTAAGGCAGTCTGTAATTTGGTGGTATCTCCGCCAATCTCGACAGTAATACCCATAATTCTGTTAGCAACGGTCGATACCTCCTTCCGTAAAAATGGGCATAAAAAAACAGATTTCTCCAGACATGAAAAAAGCACCAACCATTTCTGATTGATGCTTTCAAATTATTTTGTTTTTATAAATCTGTTTAATTGCGTATCCACATCTCGTCCACCATACATAACACGGATAATCGTAACCACTTGTGTATCATCATCAGGGATATATAGAACAAGATAATTGTCTACCGGCGCTACGCGCAGCCCTCGACTTTTCCATGGTTTCAATTCATATTGTCGATATCTCTTCGGCATATGATCAAGATCCATAATACATGCTTCAAGCCTATCAAGCTGACCACTTACATTTTCTGTAACATCTTAACAACTGTATTTTTCTTATTTCAAAGTTGTCATTTGAATAATTATTTCTTCTTGTACATATGTTTTATGCGTAATCGGCATCTTCAATATACTCTCTTAATTCAACTTCC
>QRVH01000042.1 GCA_003458705.1 Eubacterium sp. AF22-9
TTTTCAGCTTTATACCTCTAGACTTCTAGTTTTGCGCTTTATACCTCTAGACTTCTAGTTTTGCGTCCTTATATTTCTATAAGTTTGCCATATTTACTTTTTTAGTATATATTAAATTTTACCATTTGTAAACTACAATTATTGTAAATCATATAACAATTATGTTTATTTTAATGATATGATATATTATATTTCCAAACATGTTATCCATTCACCCCTCAAACTTTCCCTTATCAATCTCCTTCTCTTCCACTTTCCTGTTGACATATGTCCGAAGCAGCGCATAACACACTGAGCTGATTGGAATAAATGTAAGCATACCCATTATACCAAACAGATTGCCACCAATCGTTACAGCAACAAGCACCCAGATTCCCGGCAGTCCAACTGAGCTTCCGACAACATGAGGATATATAAGATTTCCTTCAATCTGCTGTAATATAAGGAATACTCCCACGAATATAAGTGCCTTTAAAGGGCTTGTCATCATTATAAGAATCACACCGACTATACAGCCAATAAATGCACCGACAATCGGAATAAGTGCAGTAACCGCAATAATAATTCCTATAAGAAGTGCATAAGGCATTCTCAATATAGACAATGTAATAACAAACATTGTTCCAAGAATACATGCTTCAAGACACTGTCCTGACAGAAAATTAGAGAATGTAGTATTAGTCAGTCTTAACACTTCAATGATTTTATCTGCCCTGCTCTCAGGCATGCACACATACATAAGCTTCTTGCATTGTGCTGTAAGCCTCTCTTTCTGAAACAGCACATACACAGAAAAGACAAATCCAATAAAGAAATTAGCGACTCCTGAGAAAAATCCGCTTATTGCACCAATTCCGCCATTAATAATACCTTTTGTTCCTATTGAAAGGAAATTCATAACATTTGAAAGAACAGAATCCCAGTTGATTGATATGCTGCTTAACTTTTCCTCATACTCAGGATATGCAGACAGCTTGACCTGCAGCCAGTTGATAAGATTATTAACTGCTGTCGGCACCTGCCCTATAAGGTCAGCTATTGTATTCACCAGTTCAGGCACAACCACGAAAAGTACACCTGCAATAATAGCCAGTATCAAAATCAGTGTTAGCATATAAGCAAGCGCTCTTATAAGTCTTGGATGCTTCTTCTTACAACGCTTGTCAAACAGCCTGTTAAGTCCTTTTTCAATTGCTTTCATAGGTACATTGAATACAAATGCGATGACTGCGCCAATTATAAATGGCATTACAAGTCCTGCAAGATATGATATAGAATCAAGAATTCCAGTCACATTGTTAAGGGCAAGATATATTACAATTAGCACTGCACCAATCGTAATTCCCTTAACAACCTGACTGTCTTTAAAATGTCCTTTGTTCATACAACCCCTCCACTCTTTAAAGTTACTTCTAATATACTATACAGGAGTCCGGGATTCAAACATATTATATAAATTTAAGAATTGTAAAATGTTAGTTATACTGTGCATCAACCATACTCATCATCATTCGCATATTGAATGCTCCCATGAATTTCACTGATGGAAGATATACAAAATGCTTCTTCTGGATTACGCAGTCATCCTCATATTCATCATCATACACTTCAAGTCTCATAACTTCATTAACAAGCTGCCCCTTACCCGGTTCAACATTGAATGAGCCCTCAATAAATGGTGCATAACAGTCTCTGTCACCACTCTGGTCAGGATTATATGCAATAAATGTATGAATCATACTCTCATATTTAGTAATAAACAGTCCATTATCTACACCGCTTTCCTTTAGTGCATTTCTGTAATTGTCCATCTCTTCTTCATACACTGCTGACTGCTTGTTAATAATCTCTTCTAACTCACCCGCAGTCATAGGAATATTTTCTGCAAAGAAAAATGCGAGTGGCTGGATGCTTCCATATAATAAAAAGCAGCTCATATCCGAATTAAGAGTCTGTGATACCTCAAGCTTATCAGTATCCCCCATATACATAAGTACTGCAAAATTGCCCTTCGCAGTAAACTCCTTAAGCATATTAATAGCTGCCTTTAATTCTGTTCTCGAAAAATGTCTCATAATATCTAATTCCTTTTCATTTAAACTATCGTAGATTATATCACCTATGACCGATATTTTCACTTCCAAATTTTACTTTTTATAAATTGCTCTCTTTTTATTAACAATAATAACTACCGCGGAAACTAATCCAACAGCAACAATTATTGAAATATACATCACAGCCTTTCTGCTGTCTCCTGTTTTAACTGATTCCTCATCAGCAGCAACCTCTCCTGCACGCTGTGTTGCACTGCTTTCAGCAACACTTGATGTAGCACTCATGGTTGTTGGCTGTTGTGTTGTAGATTCCTGCTCTGTTGGTTTTTCTGTTGTCGGCTGCTGCTCTGTTGGATTCTCCGTTGTAGATTCGTGTTCTGTTGGTTTTTCTGTTGTCGGCTCCTGCTCTGTCGTTGGCTCCTGTTCTGTTGGTGGTTCTGTCGGAGCTTCAACCTTATCAAGAGAAAATGTAAATTCCATTCCCCATGATGTATTCTGGTATGGATTAGTCATATAAGGTCCACTGATATGAAGATGTGCATTAAGAATATTTCTTGTCTCCTTCATTCCGGCTTCAAGTGTTCCAGTCTTTTCATTCATATATGAATCAACATTATTCTCATTCCTCATCCAGCTTCCTAATGAAAATCTTCCTGCCACACAGTCATCATTATTTACAGTATCGTCATCAAGCGTAAGCATTAAAAGATTGTTATATAACATATTGTATCCAAGGCTGGCAATATTCTTATTAGCCTCCCGTACGCCAACTATATATCCGTTAAATATTGACTCACATATCTCCTTAACACTGAATTCATCAAGTTTTTCTTTATTTTTATCGTATTTTTTATTCATATAATCGATATAATAATCATCAATATCGTCCAGACCATTCTCATACCCAGCTTCAATCAATGCATTTGTAATCAACTCATTAGTATAATTCTTAGAAGAATTACTTGTAATACCAAGCAATTCCTTTAACGCTGAGTTGCTTGTCCTCCAGACAGTACTCTTTACCGCTATCGGACGATTGCTTAAGGATGTGTACGCTCCCTTAATATATTCTGCTTCAGTATTATCATATGTGTATGCCATATCTGCATCCTTTTCTTCAACATAATTACCATCTGTAATCTTCATTGAACCATTACTGTATACATACTCATTTTTAGACAGATTAATTATATTAACATAAAAATTTTCTCCATCCCCCGGCACATAAGTTCCAGCCTCATAATACTTCATAAGATCACCTATAAGGTCTATTTTAATAGTTTTTTCATCATAATTTTCTGGTATGGTATATTCAAAATAATAATTGTACTGCCATTTCTTCTTGTCGTACTCATCCTTAATAGCTACTGTAACCCCCTCTGAACCAGTGTTTTCTTTTGCAAATGTGTTCTCTGCCTTTATGCTTCCAATTAAACTGGAAATCAAAGCTGTAATCATCGTTAGTATTGCTGCCACTTTAAACAGTCTTTTTTCCATTTACTTTTCTGCCCTCCCTTTTATTATAGACGACTATATTCTATTCACTTTTTCCCAGTTTCATACATCTTCTTTTGGACTTTCTGAAATCTCCTTTCCCCTCCCATGTCCAATCCACTGTTCGTAGCTCCCAGCCACATTATAAAACACTGACTCTCTCCATAAAAATGGCAGCCGCCCTGTTAATCAAACAGGACGGCTGCCTCTATAAAAAGATTAGGGAAGTAAGAAAGCTTTATCACAGAGCGTCATTACCGGTTTCACCGGTTCTTATCTTGACTGCTCCCTCAATATCCTTGATGAATATCTTACCATCACCAAAACTGTTAGTATTAAGTTCTTCCAATACCTTATTAATTATACCCTCAACTATCTCGTCTTTTACGACAGTTCTTACACTTAATTTAGGTAAAAGATTGATACCCGGAGTTTCATCTCTTGTATATACCTGACCTGCACCCTTCTGGTGACCGTAGCCAAATATTGTTGTAATCATTACACCTCTAGCACCCTCACTGTCAAGAATCCTTTTAAGATTCTCCAGCTTCTCAGGCTTTATAACTATCTCTAATTCTTTCATAATCCATAACCTCTTTTCTTCACATTTTAATATTCCATATCACCATCAGGTGTCTTCATCCATACCTTTTCATGCTTCCACTTAATAAGAATCATATACAGCCATAGGATAAGACCTACACCCATATATCCTGCAAATCCTAACCATGTTGCCTTTCCGATACCGATAGTACAGAAGAATGCAATAATTGCCATGATTATAAGAGAGGCTATCTTAAGTCCTGTTGCACATTTGTATGGTCTCTCCCATTCAGGATGCTTCTTTAAAAGCACCAGTGAAGATATTGAAGTAATCACATAACACAATGCACACGCGAATGCCATCAGGTCAAAGAATGCTGTAATACTCTGCATTGCAATGAATCCAATACTTACAACAAGAATAAGTATGTTAGGAAGTGTTGGCTGGTTGTACTTATTAGTGTATGAGAACTGCTTTGGAAGGAAATTCTGACGACCCATAGCGTATATCATACGGACGCCTGAATACCAGAAACCAAGTACTGATGTACCAATTGGGAATACAACTCCGACAATACCCATTATAAGGACAAACCATGCAATCTTATCACCGAAGCAGTACTGTAATGCTTCAAATGTGATGAATGGGTGGCAGTCACCGCCATTAGTAAGCTCTGCCCAAGGCATTGCACCTGCAAGACAGAAGTAGAAAATTGTATATATAGCACCACATGTTATAACTGAACCAAGAATAGCTTTCTTCTGGTCCTTAATTGGGAAATCGCCCTCCTCAACCATTGCTGGTACTGTCTCGAATCCAAAGTATGGTGTTATCATAAATGAACATCCGACAACCCATGCAATACCGGTTGCAAAATTACCACCCCACTGCTTTTCATTGCTGCTTGTAAAGAAATCTGCGAAATTAGCAATGCTCCAGTGTCCGCTGAACAGGAAAAGTAATGAACAGATAAGAATACCTGCGATACCAGCCATAAGCATGAATGACTGAACCTTGCCTGCTACAACATTTTTATAAAGACTGAGTACACACCAGAAGCACAGTACTAATGAACCGACAATAACTGCCTTGCCGCCTGTAAGTCCCAGACCAAACTGATGATTTAACCATTCGATAATTCCAAGTACACCTGCTGCTGGAACGGCTATCCATGCACACATGATAAGCCACGCTGACCAGAAACCTGCATGCTTGTTAATACCTACCGTATTGAATACCAGACATGAACCTGTACTTGGTAACATTGTTGAAAATTCAGCATACACAAATGCTGTCGGCAATACCGCCAGTGTCATAAGTGCAAATGCCAGGAATGTTCCGGGACCTGTATATGACATGAATATACCATCCCAGTAACACATAAATGTAAATATTGCTCCCGTTGCCATCGCATATACATAAATCAGCTTCATTGATTTAGATAATGCATTTGTTTTCTTTTCGCCCATAATAGCTTCCTCCCTTATTGTTGTTCATGATTTGTTGTCACGAAGATTTCTTATGTGCCTAGCCGAATAATCTAAGATACCTTTCGGCTAATTCCATGGTTCCGTCCATCCAGCCAACACTTAATTCTGCTACCGGACCTGATTCCTGATGAGATGCAAGCCATGCAGTAAGCTGTAATCTTCTCATCATTATAAATGTGTCTATTTCTTCAAAATCCGTATCAGTGAACGGAAGAACCTTCTTATATCCTGCAAGCCATGCATTTACAAGCTTTGGAACAATTGGCTTGTCCTCAATAAAACTAAGTGCTGACGCAAGGTCATGTAAGTGCCAGCCAAATCCGCAGTCATCAAAATCAATAACCTTAATCTGGTCGCCCTCGATAAGCAGATTGGCTAATCTTAAATCTGCATGTATGAGTCCAAAATTATTCTCATTAGTTCCATATCTTTCAAGTCTTCTCTTAATAATTCTTGAAACCTCTGACAATATATTTTCTGCCTCAGGTGTCATATCAGGAAATGCTCTCCAGTCACCCCATGCAGCATGTTCACCTATTATTGTGTCGTAAGTCCATACCATACGGTCAAGCCTGTCTGTTCCGTTCCATATCTCTGTCTGACGGTGAAGATAAGCTGTTGTCTCGCCGAGATATCTGAACTGCTTTACCATCTGCTCCTCGTTATTCTCATCGGGTGCTTCTCCCGGAAGGAAATCACATATAACGCAGAAATATACATTTCCATCCGGTCCTGTAATCTCCTGTATATTCTTACCATCAAGCCCTTTTATAGGATTAGCTACAAGAAGCGGTGTGTAGTCATTAATCTGTCTTAACCACTTCATCTCTGAATTAAGCTCATCCAATGTGTGATAACCCGGTCTGCTTATTCTAAGCACTCCCTCTTTTTCACCTGTTTCTTTGTTCTTGACCATATAGGTTGCATTCTCCGACAGCACTATGAGTTTCGCCTCACATCTGTCCTGCCATCCGTATTTTTCAAGCGAAGCATTTGCAACCGCATCAAATAAATCAACATTTTCAAATGCCATGTCATTATCCTCCAATCAGAAAAGGCGTACACAAATCTATCCGATTCATGTACGCCTTTGTACTTTTCTTATATTCAATTACTGTCCCATAGATGTTGTTTCTGGCAATGTGCTTCCGCCATCAATAACTATCTGTGTTCCGGTTATGTAACTTGATTCATAACAGCCAAGGAATGCTGCAAGCTCTCCAACCTCCTCAGGGTCAGCCAGCCTCTTTAAAGGAACTGCATCTGCAATTGCCTGTATCGCTCTCTCCGGATTCTCCGGGTCTGACTGCTTTGCCATTCCTTCAACCAGCGGTGTCCTTACATATCCCGGACATATTGCATTAACTCTTATATTCTTGTCTGCAAATTCTCTTGCAAGCGCCTTTGTAAATCCTACCAGCGCAGCCTTAGATGTTGCATATGCAACCTCACCCGGATCAGCTACCATATCTCCTGTTACAGAGCTTGTAACTACGATTGCACCACCGCCATTTGCTATCATGCTTGGAATAACTGCTTTTGCCACATTCCATGCACCTTTGACGTTAATATCAAGATGTAAGTCTCTATTTTCAAATGTGTCATCTTCAAGAAAGTCTTCAAGAACACATACACCTGCGTTACATACAAGTACATCAATCTTTCCATATGTATTCTCTGCAACCTCGACAAGCTTTTCAACACTCTTGTAATCAGATACATCAACCTGAACACCTGTTGCCTCATACCCTTCGCTTTTCAACTGCTCTGCAAGTTCAAGTACCTTAGGTCCTCTTGCTGCAAGCACACATTTTGCACCATACTTTGCATACACTTTGGCGATTCCCTCACCGATGCCTTTGGATGCTCCGGTAATTACTGCAACTTTTCCTTCTAACTTTCCCATAACGCCACGCACCTTTCTTAGTTCCTGAATACAAAAAAGGACACGAAAGCTTTCACCTTCGTGCCCCTTTGCACTTCGCCATTAACTATAGTACCAAGTGCCTGAAATTGCAATAATAAAAATATGCATTTTTTCTTTAATTCTTAAGGAATTTTCAAGAAAAAATCTTTATTCATAAAGTGGGTACTTATCTGTAAGTCCCTTAACAAGCTCCATTGCCTTAGCCTGGTTAGCATCTACATCATCAACAAGCATAGCAATTGCTTCTGCAACAACATCCATATCAGCCTCATTGAAGCCTCTTGTTGTAACGGCTGCTGTACCAAGTCTGATACCGCTTGTTACGAATGGAGAAGCCGGGTCATTAGGAATTGTATTCTTGTTACATGTAATGTTAGCTGCATCCAGAAGCTTTTCAACTTCCTTACCAGTCTTTCCCTTGCTTAAGAGGTTAACAAGCATAAGGTGGTTATCTGTACCACCAGATACGATATCAAAACCTCTGTTCATAAGTCCGTTAGCAAGTGCTGATGCATTCTTAACAACATTTTCAGCATATACCTTAAAGCTTGGGTCAAGCGCTTCCTTTAAGCACACTGCCTTACCAGCAATAACATGCATAAGAGGTCCGCCCTGGATTCCAGGGAATACAGCCTTGTTAAGCTTGAACTTCTCTGCTGCCTCTGCTGAAGCAAGAATCATACCACCTCTTGGTCCACGGAGTGTCTTATGTGTTGTTGTTGTTGTAACATCTGCATATGGAATTGGGCTTGGGTGTGCACCACCAGCTACAAGACCTGCAATATGTGCCATATCTACCATAAGTAATGCGCCAACTTCATCACAGATTTCTCTGAACTTCTTGAAGTCGATTGTTCTTGCATAAGCAGAAGCTCCTGCAATAATCATCTTAGGCTTGCATTCCTTGGCAATTCTTAATACTTCATCATAATCAATAAATCCGTCTGCTGTAACACCATAAGGAACGATGTTAAAGTATTTTCCAGAAATATTAACTGGTGAACCATGTGATAAATGTCCACCACAGTCAAGGCTCATACCCATAACTGTATCTCCAGGATTAACAAGTGCGAAGAATACAGCTAAGTTAGCCTGTGCTCCTGAATGTGGCTGTACATTTGCATATTCACAGCCAAAAAGCTTCTTTGCTCTTTCAATTGCAAGTGTCTCAACAACATCGACATACTCACAGCCGCCGTAATATCTCTTTCCAGGATATCCTTCTGCATACTTATTAGTAAGAGGGCTTCCCATAGCAGCCATAACTGCCTTACTTACAAGGTTCTCAGAAGCGATAAGCTCGATGTGGCTTCTCTGTCTTCCAAGTTCATCATCCATAGCCTTAGCAAGGTCTGGATCATAGTTTAATACTTCATCAAATGAATACATATAACTTCCTCCCATTATACTTTAGTGAAACAAAGTGTCCCTAGTTACTTATGATATAATTAAATTACGGATTAGTCAATTTAAAGTTGTGAATTCCTGCTTTTTTTAATATTTGTTTCTGTATATCGACTGCAACTCCATATCCCTGCTCCTCAAGTTCATATGTTGATTGTTCAAGTGCCATCTCAAATTTTTCAACCATACTTAAAAAATGCTGCGTTGCTATTCCTTTTCCAAGACCAAGTTTCTTTGCCTCATTTTCAAACGACTTCTGATTTATATTCCTTATATCATATTCGCCATCTATGTTAAGCGACATTTTCTCTGTGCTGCTGTCATATATAACAGTACTTAATAAATCATATGCCGGAGCTAATCTTATTCCTTTTAAATCCTCACTATATAAAAGAGCAATATTTTTAACATGATTATCTGTATTACCTATAAGATAATTAAATATACATAAATCCCATAGCCTTATCTGATCTTCAATTGGATTGCTTGAATAATTTTTTATTAGTTCAAATACATCTGCTAAATAATCTTTCCCGTTTTTCTCGTATTTTTGTGACGCTGTAATTCCAAGTGCCTGTGCAAAATCCTCCTGATGAAGTCTTAATGGAACTTTCTTCCCCATTAATTCTTTGGATGTATCTAAAATCTTTCTGTCATATCTTTCAGTTGCAAATAAAAAATCATCTTCTTTATCATTAAGATTAATAATAAAACTATCTGGTGTCCTAATTCCTAGTTTTCTTGCTGTCAGCAAACATAACTGTTCATTAGCAACTATCTTTTTTAACCTTACATGGCTCTGCTTTAATATATGTGTACTTGGTGCCAGTCCCGCTGGCTGATACCATTCATTATTATTCCTGTCATAATATAATCCGGTCTTTCCTGATGCCCCAGCTAATGATAAATGTGATTTAATAACCAGTTCCGCTGACTTAGTTGCACCTTCTCTTGCAAACTCCAGCAATTCCTCATGTGATAATAATCTGTAAGAAGATTGTTTTATATTCATATCTCCTTCTACTATTCTTATTGCTCCGAGACACTCACTTCCTAATTCTGAAAGACTGATATATAATCATTTTCATCGACATGAAGCCAACCCGCAACACACCTTCTTGTATATCCTTCTGGTAAAAGACTTTCAAAGAAACATCGCGTTCTTTCCGCTGAAAAACTTCTTTCATCAAGCGGTAAACTGATTGATATTGATCTTGAAGATTTATCTTCTATATATTCCTCTGAATATGAAAATACAGCATCGTCAGAATTATGCCCTGTAATACTGCCAACATTAATCATATTTCCATTACATTCAATATATACCTCTAAATTTCTCATTATCTCCCCCTTACATCAATATTGATATCAAGTCCAAGAATCGAAATTAACTGTATTACCTTGCCAATCTCAACAGTCGGCTTACCTCTTTCCACATCTGATATAAAACTTACACTAAGACCAGTATATTCCGACAAAAATGCCTGCGTATACTTTAATTCTTTTCTCCTGTTCCTGATTATATTTCCAAGCCCCTCTGAATCAGTTATTTTCATATTATTCACCTCAACGCAAAAAACAAGCCGTACGGCTTTATTATACATATTTTCTCACAAATAAAGCCGAGCGGCTTTGTTTTGATAAAAACATTATAATATAAGCCGTACGCTTAGTCAATTTTCTTTTGTTACATAATTTCATTTTCTTGTAATGAAATAATATCCTGTAATTATTAATTTGGGTTGTACCTTATGGGTATAGTATATATTTATCCAATCAGAACTTTTTGCCTTCAAATAAAAAACGAACCCACCCGAAGATGAGTCCGTTTCATAGTCTTAAACCGGCAGATTCTTCATACTCTCAAGACTTATAACAAGCGTTGATGTATTATGAAGAAGTGCTGATGTTGTAGGCTGTATGACGCCCGTTACACCAAGTGCAATAAGTGCGGAATTGAATCCGACAATCACACGGTAATTTCTGTTAATCTTCTTAATCAGACTGTCACTTAATTTCTTAAGCATAAGTATCTGGTTAAGGTCATCTGCGCCAACAGTGATATCTGCAATCTCTCTTGCAATCTCAGCACCATCACTTATGGCAATACCTACATCTGCTGCTGAAAGTGCCGGTGAGTCATTAATTCCATCACCAATCATAATCACTTTTCGCCCGGCTGCCCGCTCTTTCTCTACGAACTTAGCCTTGTCTTCTGGGAGAACCTCTGAATAATATTCAGTAACGCCTACCTTTCTGGCAATAGAGGCGGCTGTTCTTTCGCTGTCTCCAGTCATCATGACAACCTTTGATATTCCAGCCTTCTTAAGCCCTTCAATAACCTCCGGTGCTTCTTCTCTTAATGGATCAATTATGCATATAACTGCTGCAAGCTGACCGTTAATTGCCATATAAAGATGTGAGCAGTCATCTGGAAGGCTGTCAAATAACTCCTGCTTTCCTACTGGAATTACACATGCCTCATCCTCAAATACAAAGTGATGGCTTCCTATGATAACCTTGCTTGTATTGATAAATGTTGATATTCCATGTGCAACAATATATTCAACCTTAGAATGCATCTCTTCGTGCATAAGGTTTCTTCTGCCAGCTTCATTAACAACAGCCTTAGCCATTGAATGTGGAAAATGCTCCTCAAGACACGCAGCTATTCTTAACAGCTCATCTTCCGGCATTCCGTTAAATGAATATACCCTGCTTACTGTTGGCTTAGCCTTTGTAAGTGTACCTGTCTTATCAAATACGATAGTATCCGCTTCAGCAATTGCCTCTAAGAACTTACCACCCTTGACTGTTGCACTCGCCTGACTTGCCTGTCTTATTGCTGCAAGTACCGTAATAGGCATAGCAAGCTTCAATGCACATGAGAAATCAACCATAAGTATTGACAATGCCTTAGTAGTATTGCGTGTTAACAGATATGTAAGTGCAGTTCCACCAAGTGAATAAGGTACAAGCTTATCTGCAAGATGCTCTGCTTTTGACTCAAGACCTGATTTTAACTTCTCAGATTCTTCAATCATCCTGACAATCTTGTCATATTTGCTTGAGCCTCCGGCACGCTTAACCCTGAATACTATCTCGCCCTCTTCTACTACAGTTCCTGCAAATACAGAAGTTCCCTCACCTCTTCTTACAGGCTCAGATTCTCCTGTAAGTGAAGCCTGATTAACCATAGCCTCACCACTGATAACAGTTCCATCAAATGGGATTACATTACCCATCCGGATTATTACATTATCTCCGTCCTTAACATCTTTCACAGATACCTGTACTTCTGCATCATCTGTCTTTAACCATACCTTATTAACGTTAAGTGACATCGTTCTTGCCAGGTCGTCAACCGACTTCTTGTGTGTCCAGTCCTCTATTATCTCACCTATACCAAGAAGAAACATTACTGAACCAGCTGTATTAAAGTCTCTTCTTAAGATAGAAACTCCTATTGCAGTTGCATCAAGGACAGGTACCTCAAGCTTTCTTGCAAGCAGTGTTCTGATTCCTTTATAAATGTACTTCATTGAAGATACTGTTGTTAATACCGCACATACCGGTGCCGGAATAAACAGCTTCTTAGTGATTCTCCATAATACCTGATCCGCTAACTTCTCAGTATAATGAGAATTGATTGCCCTTCCTGATGTTGCAAGAACTTCTTCAGGAACCTCAACATTGCTGTATCTGAACTTAGCAATAGCTTCAATCACAGTCTTTCTTGAACATCTGTACTCAACAACTGCATCTGCAGTTCTCTCATACACCTTGGCATTCGTAACGCCATGCAGATTCTTAAGATAATACTGCAAGGTATCAGCCTGTGTAAAAGTCATGCCAGAAGCATCCATGTGAACGCGGATTCTTCCGGGCACATCATGCTTTATTATAAATTTCATACTCTGTTACGCTTCCTCATCTTCATCTACTGAATCAAGTACAACTTCTTCTGTGTTATACTTTGTCTCATTGATTGTCTTAGCATCAGCATATATATCCTCGCAGTTTTCCTGAACAGTTGTAGCTGTCTTCATTATGCATGATTTAGCTCTTAAAACTGCTGCTGTACAGTTAGTGTAAAGCTTCTTTGCGTCCTTGCTTGTAAGAATCTTAATTCCAGCTGTTCCAAATAATACACCTGCTGCAAAAAGTCCTGGTTTTTTTAAGTTATTAATTTTCATACTGTGCTCCTCTCTGTCCATATTGGACAACAAATGTTTCTTAAGTTTGACGGTTATTATATTACACATTATGTAACATTTCTACATAAATCCACTTATTGAGAAATCTTCTCAATATAGCAAAAGGAGAGATGAAACAGTTTCATCTCTCCCTTATTAGTAAATATTATTTATTAACTGAAACTGCCTTTTTCCTGTCAACTACACTTGTTATCTTCTGATTCTTAATGTATCCGCAGGCTTCTAGCCCTGACTCAATAATTTTACTCCATTTGCTTTCTGATAAATTAATTGACGAATCATCGTTTAATCTTACAGTATAACCGCCATTATCATTCTCATCACAAGTTATCCTGTACATATTCTTACGGTTAATTGCACCTATTTCTTCCAGTGTATTAACCATTCTATATACAGTTGCAGCCCCAATCTTAGGATCCTTTTTTACTGCCTTGTAATAAATCTCTTTACAGCTTGAGCAGTCCTCTTCAAGAATTACATCAAGAAGCATAAGCCTCTGTTTAGTTATCCTGCAACCCTGCTGCTTGAGACGAGAAATAATAATGTCTTTGTCTTTATCAGGATTTCTGACCACCCGTTACCTCCTTTTAATGGCAGTGACCTTTGCATTTACCGCAGTCGCCACCACATGTGAACGATTTACCGTTTTTCTTGTCGTGTACCATACTGCGTACAATAAGCGCAACTATAATCACCAATATAACTCCTACTATAATTGTTCCCAGCATAATTACACCTCCGATAATATATCATTTAATTACTTTGTTGCATTTAAAAGCTTCTTAGAATCAACCTTTAATGTCTTACTTTCCTTATATGGTCTGAATAACAGATAAATGAAGCCAACAATTATAAGAATTGCGATTACTGTGAATACATTAAATGCTGTGTCGCCAGTAATAAGACCAGCAATCTGGTTAATTACAAGACCTACAAGGTAAGCATATCCACACTGGTATCCGATTGCAATCCAGAACCACTTAGTGTTGTTCATCTCTCTCTTAATAGCACCCATTGCTGCGAAGCAAGGAGCACAGAGAAGATTGAATGCAAGGAATGCATATCCGCTTACTACTGTAAATGTAGCTGCCATGTTAGCATATACTGTTCCCTCACCTGCTGAGTAAAGGATACCCATTGTACCAACGATATTCTCCTTAGCTACAAGACCAGTAATAGAAGCAACAGTTGCCTGCCAGTTACCAAATCCTAAAGGAGCAAATATCCATGCGATTGCCTTACCAATCTGCCAAGAATAGAGAAGTCAATCTGATCATCTGCAAGCATTGTAAATGTTCCATCAACAAATCCGAAGTATGTTGTGAACCAGATAATGATTGTTGAAAGTGTGATGATTGTTCCGGCCTTCTTGATGAATGACCATCCACGCTCCCACATGCTTCTTAATACTGTACCAACTGTTGGAAGATGGTATGCTGGAAGCTCCATAACGAATGGTGCCGGATCTCCAACGAATAACTTTGTCTTCTTTAAGATGATACCTGAGCAGATAATTGAGAATATTCCAAGGAAGTATGCTGATGGAGCAACCCATGGAGCACCATCAAAGATAGCTCCGGCAACCATTGCTATGAATGGAAGCTTAGCTCCACAAGGAATAAATGTTGTTGTCATAATTGTCATCTTACGGTCTCTGTCGTTCTCAATTGTACGTGAAGCCATGATACCAGGAACACCACAACCTGAACCGATAAGCATTGGAATGAATGACTTACCTGAAAGACCGAACTTACGGAAAATTCTATCCATAATGAATGCTATACGTGCCATATAACCGCAAGACTCAAGGAATGCAAGGAATATGAATAATACAAGCATCTGTGGAACGAAGCCAAGTACTGCACCAACACCGGCTACAATACCATCAAGGATAAGACCCTTTAACCAGTCTACACAACCAATTGCATCAAGTCCTGACTCAAGAAGCACTGGAATACCAGGAACCCATACACCATAATTAGCAGGATCTGGAGCTGCACCATCATTGTCTATACACTGTTCAATAGCTTCCTTAACACCAGCTGCATCTGTTGTCTCTGTTGTTACACTAAGATTTTCCTCATCTTCTACATCATAATCTAATGTAAGATTAGCTGGAACTGTGTTTTCAAGTTTCTTTAATGCTGCTACTGCTGCATCTGAATCATAATCATCAGCTTCTGTATCAATAGCATCTGCATACTCTTCACCTTTATCGCCAAGGCTGTCGATATATGCCCCGATGATTGCATCTGAATCACCATACTCATCAGCTACTTCTTCGTAAGCTGAAGTGCCAATTCCGAAGAGATGCCAGCCATCACCGAACACACCATCGTTAGCCCAGTCTGTTGCCCATGTACCAACTGTTGTAACTGATACATAGTATACGATGAACATTACAACTGCAAATATTGGAAGTGCTAAGAATCTGTTAGTAACTATTCTATCAATCTTATCTGATGTAGAAAGCTTCTTCTCAGACTTCTTTGCAAAACATCCACTGATAATTGAAGATATATATGTATATCTTTCATTAGTGATAATACTTTCTGTATCATCATCAAATTCTTTCTCAAGAGTCTCAATCTCAGCTGAAACATCTGGAACATTCTTCATAAGAACTTTAATCTTATCATCCTTCTCAAGAAGCTTGATAGCAAAGAATCTCTTCTGTTCTTCAACAATATCAAGACCAAGCTTATCTTCTACTGCAGATATAGCTGCCTCAACCTTATCATCAAACTTGTGAGCAATTGTATTGAGCTTCTTGCTCTCTGCAAGCTTAACAGCCTTCTCTGCTGCTTCCTTAATGCCAGTTCCCTTAAGAGCTGATATCTCAACAGCTTCACATCCAAGGTTCTTTCCTAACTTGGCAAGGTCAACCTTATCTCCGTTCTTTTCCATGATATCGACCATGTTAACAGCCATAATAACTGGAATCCCCAGTTCCATAATCTGTGTTGAAAGATAAAGGTTTCTTTCAATGTTAGTACCATCAACGATATTGATGATTGCATCAGGTCTTTCGTTAATAAGATAATTTCTTGCTACTACCTCCTCAAGAGTATAAGGAGAAAGTGAATAAATACCTGGTAAATCCATGATAGTTACATCTTTATGTCCCTTTAATTTACCTTCCTTTTTCTCAACTGTAACACCTGGCCAGTTACCAACGAACTGATTAGAACCGGTCAAAGCATTAAACAATGTTGTTTTACCGCAGTTTGGATTACCTGCTAATGCAATTTTAATAGACATTTGACTACCTCATTTCTTTTATATAAATGCTAATGCATTTGCTAACAAACATTTGACAATTCTTACATTAATTAGATTATACTAACTTGCATGTAAAAAAAATCAGCCTACCTCTATCATCTCGGCATCGGCTTTACGAAGCGATAATTCATAGCCTCTTACTGTAACCTCTACAGGATCTCCCAAAGGTGCTACCTTTCTTACATAGACTTCAACTCCCTTAGTAATTCCCATATCCATAATTCTTCTCTTAACCGGACCATCACCATTTAACCTGGTAACTTTAACGGTCTGGCCTACAGATACATCTCTTAAAGTCATAGTTTATCTCCTTCTTATTTTAGTTTTATATAAGAACTGGCATATTCAGTCCTTTATACCATAATTTTATTAGCCATATCTTTTCCTATGGCAACTCTTGATTCCTTAATGTTAACAATGACATTACCGCCAGCTTTAGAAACAACTGTTACTACTGCTCCCGGAACGAATCCAAGATTCTCAAGAAAACGTCTTATTTCTTCCTTTCCACCAATCCGCTGGATTGTGTATGGAGTTCCTTCATCAATCATAGTTAATGGCATAAGCTCATCTCCTCTTTTTAGCATATTGATAATGTTTTTCATTACCACCTCGGTTAGTATATTCTAATGGTCATTAGATGTCAACAACTTTTGTTGTATTTTTATAATATTTTTTAGAACAGTTTAACCCCTGATTGATATAACCAACCAGGGGCAAAATGTGCAATCTTTTCAATATATTACAGGCAATAAATAATTATGCTAACGCTGCCCCAAGTTTTTTGCAGTTTTCAACAGCATCATCATCTGGTGCTTCCTGACAGATTACGCTGTCTGTTGCAAGAACAGCCCCAGCAGCCTTGCTTCTTTCTTCCCAGTCAGCCATCCATTCGCCGCTTCCCCATCCATATGAACCAAAAAGTGCAATTTTCTTACCGCTAAGGCTTCCTTCTACCTCTGTGAACATTGGCTCAAACTCTGATTCTTCGAGATTCTCTGCTCCCATTGCCGGGCATCCGAATGCGATTCCATCATATTCAGCAACCTTTCCTGAATTAAAATCATTTGCTACAAGTACATCAACCTCTGCTCCGGCTCCTTTAGCACCTTCTGCAACTGCGTTAGCCATTGTCTCTGTATTACCTGTTCCACTCCAATAAACTACTGCTACTTTACTCATTATCCAATCTCTCCTTTTTTACTTTTTATATGCTTAAACCGTTAATGCAGATATGCTTCTGCCTCGGTCAAAGACTCTTAAATATACTTCTGTGCATTTTCTGTAACGTGCAAACATCTTCTGGCTAAATGCCTCATCACAATACACCTTCCATACCCCACAACATTTGTAATTACAGCCCTTTTGTCTTATAAACTGGATTACATCTTCCACCGGGTAACTTAAGAACAATCCTATTTCATGTGGAAAGCATGTGTTCTCCCCCACTCTCTGTTTAAGATGCTTAATGCTTGCTCCAACTTTATAATCTGTATATCCAAATGTTTTCAGTACATTTTGTACTGCTGGCTGTGACAAATCCTTCTCTAATCTGTCAGGTCTGAACACATATAAAAGTGCACTCTTTTCATTTCGCTTTAAAAATGTAACATACACGCCTTTGGCGTTAAGTTTTCTGTTTACACTTGCAAGCTCTTTCCTAAAATCAGATATATTATCATATCTGTAATTAAAAAGGTTGCCCGTCTTTAATCCGGCAAGCGTCGGAGAACACTCTTTTATAACTTCCCGCTCAATTCTTCCCAATACATCTGTACAGACCATTTTTCTTTTCCTTCCATATTGCACTTTATCCTCTTCTTTATCAGCATGCCCTGCTTTCGCTTAAATATGTTTCTAAAACACTTGTAAGCGATGCCGCACTGCTTGAATGTGTTCTTACTATATTTACATCATTCTTCTTAGCCTCTGTAACAGCTGATAAAACCATCTTATGAGAAACCGTATTAGTAAACAGTATCATAAGATCCGGTGTTCCAATCTGCTTGGAAAATCCGCTTTTTTCCTTTACAAATACCTTCGCCTTGCAGCCGTGTTTCTTACATATCTGCTGATACTGGCGTTCCATACATTCATTTCCACCAATAATAACTACGCTCATATTCTCGTCCTTTCATTTGCCTTACTTTTGTTAGCTTTGTCTAACCCATGTTTATAAAATAACGGATATCCTAACTGGATACCCGTTACATCAGTTAGCTTTAACTAACCATTAAAATATCATCTTTTTATATAGCTGTCAATACATTTTTACAAATTATCTGTCAAATGGTGCATCGTCATCATTATTGTCAAAGTCATCAATATCCGCATTACCATCTGAATGGTCATGACCGTCAATCATATTCTCTCTGTTGACAACTCTCTTGATATCTCTCTGCTTCTCCACAAGATCTGATAACAGCTCTTTAGTAGCCTTAGGTTTTTTGATATTCTTAATCTCAAAGTCACCCATCGTCTTGTCTCCTGAGCATACTTTAATAGTTCCCACTCCGACAAGTCTCTGCATGAATGAACGCTCCAATGAAATATCCATAATACGATACAGTCTTACCTCATCATCTTTAACGCTGAAAAATCCTTTGCTTATAAAGAATCTGTCCTTAGATACACTATATCTTGTAAATGACCATGGAAGTCCGAGGAAGAGAATTCTCTTCCTGTCCTTCCATAATATATCTGTGCTGACTTTATCTCTTGCCATTGTTTAAATATCTCCCCTTTACCTTTAATTTCATAAAGCACTATATTAAA
>QRVH01000043.1 GCA_003458705.1 Eubacterium sp. AF22-9
TATGTATTATTTCTATCAAAATCTATAATTGGATTTTTGAAGTCTTTTACGGCTACACCGTAACCACAAAATGCACCTTTACAATCACTATTTTTTTCCTGTAATTTTTCTCTGAATATATGTATTATTTCTATCAAAATCTATAATTGGATTTTTGAAGTCTTTTACGGCTACACCGTAACCACAAAATGCACCTTTACAATCACTATTTTTTTCCTGTAATTTTTGTAAATACTTTTTATCAAGAATAAACGCCTCTAACTCATACCATCTATCCTCAAAGTAAACCTTTACAATCACTATTTTTTTCCTGTAATTTTTGTAAATACTTTTTATCAAGAATAAACGCCTCTAACTCATACCATCTATCCTCAAAGTAAACTTCAACCCAACTATGAAATACATTTTGTGGTGCATTTTTATAGACAACCCCTGTCATTGCTCCCTTTTGTAATTTTTTATCAATGGTGAATCCATGTACCCTGCAAGGAATATTGCATGCCCTTAGTATTGCCATAAACAATGTTCCTTTTGTATTACATTGTCCATAACCATCTGCCAAAACCTTTGATGCAGGAACATTATCATCAATATTATATCCAAACAATATTTCATCCCTAACAAAATCATAAATCGATTTTAAGCGTTCAAATTCATTTATATTTTTCCATCTTCTTTCCCGAATTAACTGCTGTATGTTTGCGTTGGAATAATCTAACATTTTTGTTTCTTTTAAATATTTGTCCATAATGCACCTTCACAAATTGAAGTTTCCACTTTCCTGTACTTATGATTTTTCATCAAAGCTGCTGCATCATTTCAAGAATAATGCCATCCGGGTCTCTAAAATAAAAAGCTCGACTTTCCCCAAATCCATCTGCTCTAAAGTCGAAATACTGCGGTTCAGACAAGCAATCCACATGATTTTTGATAATGGTTTTATAGACCGAATCAATATCATCCGTGTAGAAGCATACTTCTGAGATAGAGGTTGTAAACAAATCCGATTGTGCTTTATGGATTTCGCTGTCTACAAACTGAATCAATTCAATCGGTGGTGCTTCAAGAGCCTTCGAACCATTCAAATATGCAACCCTTGCTTTACAATTTTCCTTACGGAACATTTTATCTGTCTCTTCGCCTTCCATAAAGATTTCACCCTGTAATTTAAGCCCAAGAATATCTCTGTAGAAAGCAATCGAGCGATCCAAATCAGAAACGGTTAATCCAATGTGATAAATTCTCCCAACCATATATATATTCCTCCTACAATTTCTTTATTTCGTAAAACTGGAATTTACCTTCCGCTCATATAAAATATATCAATAGCTTTACTTGCAAACTCTGCTGTGCCAACTCCTCCAACATCATCAATATTTTCCGTAAGTTCTCCTCCACCGGCATACATTCTTCCAAGACCGCATAAAATCTTATCAGAACATGTATAAAAATGATCTGTAATATAATCCTGAAGTTTCCTTACCTGCAACTGCACCTGTTCATCTTCTGGGTCCATTTCTTTCATTTGTCCGAATTCAACAAATAATTGCATAAACTCATTTGCAACAGTAGCTTCATCGTCTTTCGTCCAGTTCTTTGTTTTCTCTTCAAACTCCTTATACTCAGAGGTTTGTCCCCATTGTTCTTTTGCTCGTTTAGAATACTCATCAATCTTTGTTGTATCAAATACTTTAAAATCCATATATTTCACTCCTATTCCTTTTATTCCTCGAGCGAAACTAATAAGATTTTCAAGATGCTCTTTTTTCATAGTTAGCAATTCAATCTGCTGCTCTAATGCTTTGTTCCTGTCAAAGTTAGGGGCATCAATTATCTTTTTAATCTCCTTAAGCGGAAATTCCAATTCTTTAAACAGTAAAATTTGTTGCAGCCTTTCCAAGGATGTATCGTCATACAACCTATAACCTGACTCTGTATATTCAATAGGTTTTAAGAGACCAATGGTATCATAATACTGCAGAGTGCGTATACTCACTCCTGTTAATTTACTTACCTCATTCACTGTCATCATTGTCATTTCCTCCTATCGATAAACATATCGTAAACTATTACGTTGCGTAGGAGTCAATAGTTTTTCAAAGAAATTTTCAAAATTAACAGCTTGATAAATTACGATTGAGATTTCACCTGTTTTAAGAGATTTAATAACTGTTATATTTTGTTATTAAATTCTCTGTAAACCCTTGAAAACACTTGATTTGTCGCAGGTGAGCTTTCCCTTATTGTTTCCCTTGTGTTATATCGTCCCACCAGTGTTTACGAACTCTGATAAGGGCAAATACAAGGGCACAAGAGGTCCGGTGGACCTCTGCTCTGTGCCGACCGAAGCGGCAGCGGAGACCAAGAAAATCCTATAAAACAGTATAACACTAAATAAAAGTGACATGGTGAACTGATTGAAATGTTTCGATTTGTATTTCTGTTTGTTTTAAAATGGGCAACTCCGATTGGAATTGCCCACTCATTGCACTAATTATGCGATTTTTTCTTGCTTGCACCGATTTCTGCATCAATTGATGTAAGTTTGATGTAAATCGCTGTTTTTTTAGTTTTTTATCAAATGAAGTATGTCCCATCTATTTGGTGAAACGGTACATCTTTAGTTTTTTGATAAATGCTTGACTGTAAACCTTGTTTATAGCTTATTATTAAGTAAAATAGAGTTGCTCGAAAGGAGAGCATAATATGACTATAAAAGACGTAGAAGAGCGAACAGGTTTATCCCGTTCTAATATCCGTTTTTATGAAAAGGAAAAACTTATTGAGCCTTCGAGAAATGAAAGTAATGGTTATAGAGATTATTCTGAAAATGATGTGGAAAATATAAAGAAGATTACATATCTACGTACATTGGGAATTTCTATTGAAGATATACGAAGTATTATATCCGAAAAAGTAACATTGCAGGAAATGCTTGAGAAGCAAAAGGAAGTATTAAAAAATCAGATTACTGATTTGAATAAGGCGAAACTCATGTGCGAAAAAATGCCGGATGAAGAAAGTATTAGTTATGAAAAATTACATGTAGAACAATATGTAACAGATTTGGTTTGGTAAAAATGGATTTGAGAGGGAAAGAAGTTTTATGATTCAAATTTTATATTTCAGAAATAACAATAATATACTATTTTTCCCACGCCTACTATGAGAACGGCGGCTATGAGATAGAAATTGCATATACTGGCAAATAAAAGAACCGCTGTTGCATGGTTTATTGGCTTCCATGTAGCTGGTATTCGGCTGAGGTATTGAAAGAGCTGGGATTGAAATGAGGGAAGTGGATAAATGTTTTGATTGGCGAAATAACCTATACATGATAGTAAAAATCCAAAGATGATGGTCTATCAGAGAGACTGTTATATATCTTCAAGTTTAAAAAGATAATTTTCAATAATTTTTCAAAAATCAGAATCGACAATTCATGACAAATCAACCCTGAATCGTGGAACGTTTCTCATAGAAAAGAACTACAAAAAATAAGAAAATAAAAACGGAAAACCATTGTCTGTAGTATAAGTATTTGTTACTATGAAGTAAATAGAGGATATTTTACAAAGTAAAGCTTAATCTAGAGAATCTGCCAGTGGCAGGTCTCTGTAGATACCAAGGTATACAAAAGGAGAATGAAAAAATGAAAAAAGAAGACATGTCCTGTATAGACTGCGCAGTAAAAAACTGCAACAAAATGGATAAAACCTATCCGGATTTCTGTCTGACAACACACATGGATGAAGCAGTTCTAAATGAAGCTATGGAATGCTACAATGAAGACGAGAACCGCAAAGTAACAATCGCTGCAGCTGAAGTAGAGTATGAGAATTACTGCAAACATACCCGTGTCGAAGAAATCATGGATTTTGCAAAGAAGATTAATGCGAAAAAGATCGGGATCGCAACCTGTGTCGGATTGTTGAAAGAAAGCCGTATCCTGGCAGATATCCTGCGCAGACATGGCTTTGAGGTGTATGGTGTCGGCTGTAAAGCCGGAACACAGAAGAAGACATCGGTCGGCATCCCGGAATGCTGCGAAGGTGTCGGTGTGAATATGTGTAATCCGATCCTGCAGGCAAAGCTTCTGAACAAGGCGAAGACGGACCTGAATGTTGTGGTCGGACTTTGTGTGGGGCATGACAGTCTGTTTTACAAATATTCCGAGGCACTGACTACGACAGCAGTGACAAAAGACCGTGTATTGGGGCATAATCCGGTGGCGGCGCTTTATACTGCGGATAGTTATTATTCGAAGTTGAAGAAGAGTAATATTTCTAATTTGTGCGTTTAAAGATACATAAAGATATCCCATTCAAGCATTTCTCTTTTTATCCAACGAAAAAGAGAACACACAACACTCTGTATGTTCTCTTTCTATATGTGAAGTCCAATATTATACTTTGAAGTAGCTATCCAATCCTTTGAACTCTTCCGCTTTCATTTCTTTTGTAACATCAGCATAGATGTTCAGTGTAGTTGAAATATCTGAATGTCCGAGTGCGTCTTGAATGACCTTTATATTTACTCCGGCTTCGCACATTCTTGTTGTAAATGTATGTCTAGGACATTCTGATGTCAGTACCACAATGAATATTTACGCTCACTCAACAAGAAAAGCAAAGCGAGATTTCGCAAGACTTCTTGATAAAGTAGCGAGCAATGCTTAAACAAAAATTTCCCTTATTCCCTTGCGGATTCCGTATAAGGGCAAAAATAAGGGAAAATATATATCATTTCACTATATAATGGGCTGAAAAGCCTGTAAAATAAGGAAAGTCCAGGAAATCTTCCTACAGTCGAGTAGACTTACACCTCACAGTGCAAGCCCCTCACAGAACCGTACGTGCGGCTTTCCCGCATACGGCTCTTCATAATAATATTTACAGTCTCGAAACAGGCTGACATAAATCTTTGGCATTGCCAATGGATAATATTTCAGCATTTCAATGAATCCTTCTCTTGTATAACTCTTTCTGTCACTTCGTCTATTCAGCACCTTAAACAGAAGTTCTCTCACTTGTTGTTTGTAGTTTGAAATCATTCTGCCATTAAAACTTATGCCATAGTACCTATAATGACCTATTAATTTCAGATTTTCTCAATTCTCCAAACTAGAATTTTCAAATTAGTCTTTGCAAATAACCTTTAAACCTTCACCATCAATTACAATTCCCTGACGGTTGTTAATTGGGCATAGATTCAAATCCGAAAATTCAGTCATTATTTTCTCAGTAACTTTCTTAAATGGTGCTGTAAGATAATGCGGAAGAACATAGAAATCAATCAAATCAAGCCCTGCATCATCTTCTTGTGAGTAGTCCTCCGGCTTTTCATCCATTTGTTCAATATATTGGATAGTTGGAGCGCATATAATCGCACCCGCCGATTCACCGATCATCAGTTTTCCCTTTGCCAATTCTTTCTTCAATAGCTCATCCGTTCCCGTTTTACGGAGCTGGTCCATAAGGAAGAAAGAATTTCCACCAGTAAAATATATCACATCCGCATCTTCAAAAACGGACTGTATCGTTAAATAAGCCTCCGTTGAAATATCAATTTCCGTTACGGCTGCTCCCAGTTTATTGAATAGCTTTCGAGCCGAGCCGACATAACCGGTATAGCCTTCACGCAGCGAAGCTGTGGGAATAAATGCGACTTTCTTGTTATCAATTTCTTCTTTTATCAAACTTCCTACACTTGAAAAGTGCGAACATAAAAACAGTTTCATCCATATCCTCCTTAACAAATTCCGATTCATCATGTAAGAGTAAGGTCTATCCGGCCTTGCTCTTTTCCTTTAAAATGGCGGTCTGGTCTGACGAAATTTCCGATTGGGACACCATGCCCGCAGACAAATGTGTCAGCCAGCCTCCATTTATCTCATAGTACCATTATCAGCGTACCTGCACCGATCAGTACAATTCATATAATCAGCATCAAACAAAGCAAGATGCAGGACTTTCGCTTTTTCAATAATCTGCAGAATTTCAATAATATTTGTTACTTCTCGATCTTTTCTTCTCATAGATAAATACCTAAAGAATCGTACACGATTCCTCCTTTTCAAATTTTAAAAATATACAATCTTGAATTTATCGTTCCTGTATTTCCTTACCGCTGAGGTGCTCCACTTCTATTTCGAAAATTTGCACAGCCTTTCCTGCGTGGGCAATTTCCTCATCAACTAACTGTTCGCTGTGATAGTATTTCATTGCAAATCGTTTTAACAGAGTTGTTGCTCTTGCACCGGATTCTACGAGGTGACATCGGCCGAACACCACAACGCTCTGCACAAACGGTGCCCAATCTTCTTCTTTAATGGTTTCATTTCCATATACCGTGAAGCATACTTTGTCACAGGCACGCAGTGCATCTACTTTATGACCTACGCGTGCTCCATGAAAATAAATTTTCTGCGCATCGTCATCGTAGACATAGTTGATAGGAATTGCATAGGGATATCCGTCATCTCCATTTACGGCAAGAACGCCACGTCGGCTGGACTGCAAAAGAGCCTTTGCCGTGTCGATGCTGATTCCATTTTTCTTTTTACGAATTGTTCTGAACATGATATTATTCTCCTTCTTATGCTGATACAACTCCCGATTTTTCAAACTCTTTATATTGGTAATACAGAAATCGCCCATATTATCTAACCTAACAATTTCTATTTTAGCAAATAAAATGTTCAAAATTCAAACCACTTTTGATATGTATGGTTACCATAATAATTGTTCCATTCTTCATATATCTTAGCAAATTCTCTCATTGGATCGTATATTATAGTACCATGTTTAAACCTAATTCCTGCATTAGCTAAAAATGCATAGTCAAAATCAACATTATAGGCTATCAGCTCGACACAGCCATCAAATACAGCTTATCTTACAGAAATGTTAGTTATTACTCCTTTGTAATTTTCTTTTATTATATGCATCTTCATCAATAGCTCCAGAAGCCAACATTCTTTCTGACCATAACTGAAGTGTTTCAACATTTACCGATATTTTTTCTAATTCCTCCTGAATATATATGAAATCATCTAATTCGTCGTTATCAATTATACCATCAGCTGTAATCTCAATGAGGCGCTCCTGCTTCTTGTTCATCTTATTAAGAGAAGCTACCGTTTCAAGTATAATCTGAGGGAGCTCTTTCATTTTAATCTCTGGAACATATTGCTGTCCAATTGGACACTGATTTGAGCAATAATAATTACACAATTCCGGTGATTTATACTTATCAGCCATTATGAGTACTTCTTCCGGATGTGGCAGCACCTTCTCACTGTCTATTTTTTCAATTTTCTCTGGAGGCACGCACTCTAAAAGTTCACTTGCCTTTTCTCGGCTAAGTCCTAGCTCCTCTCTTTTTAACTGGTATACATTCTTATTCTCTTTAATTGATGCTCTTCCCATTCCTTATTCCCTCACTTAAAATCTTACTGTATCTTTGCTATAATTCCTTCTTCTGTTATAGTTTGCAGACATTCCATAGGCACATCTGAATGCATTATCTTCCTCTACATGACCACCTGGAAAAGTCGTACCAGAATAATTCTTGCCCACTTTATCCAAGGCCAGTACATTTCCTTTATTATCACTAATCATGCACATGTTCATGAATACTACTTTTTCTATCATCTGTTACTCCATTTAATATAGCTTATCAACTTCTTTTTCATATGCTGCTTCTGTATCTCTGTCAAACAGAACAAAATATATTTCTTCTATTTGCTTTGGAAATTCCTGCTCAAATCTTGCCACAACATTTACAGCAATGTGTGCTGCCAGTTTAACAGGAAAACCATAAACACCTGTTGATATAGATGGAAACGCTATTCTTTTTATACCTTTTTCCATTGCAAGTTTAAGCGAATGATAATAACAGCTGGCAAGCAACTGCTCCTCATTATCCTTTCCGCCTCTCCATATAGGTCCGACTGTATGTATAACATAATCACATGGCAGATTATAGCCTTTGGTAATCTTTGCTTCTCCTGTTTCACATCCATAAAGCATCCTACATTCTTTTAAAAGATCAGGACCTGCTACCCTGTGAATTGCTCCATCAACACCGCCACCACCTAAGAGACTGTTATTTGCTGCATTTACTATAACGTCAACATAATCTATTTTTGTTATATCACCGAGAACTGTTTTAATCATCGTAATTTCTCCCAAATATTTTCTTTAAATAATTCCCCATTATACCGTCAATTGTACCACCGCCAATATCGCCTTCAATTACTCTTTTTCTTCCATCCTTATAAGTAATCTGCAAAGTATATCCATATCCGTCGCAAACTTGTGCTTCCATAATATTCTTTTTCCATAATGGTGCACCAAATAACTTTTGATATTTATTGTATAATCTTAATACATTCTCTTTTTTTGTTACGCATATGTCTTTGTATGTGTAACGATTAGATTCTCCTTGATATGTATATTCAATCCACCTACCATCCGGATATATCTCATACACATATCTTCTTTTCATATCTATTGTTCCTAACCCGAAATCTTCTACCTTAAAGCGTATTTTCTTAATATACATTCCCGGCAACAAATCTAGCGACCATCTGTATCCGCATTCCTGACAGCCATAATCTTCGCGCGGCTGGTCATCAAGCATAATGCTACCTCCATATATTATTTTATTGTTATCAATTAATTTTCTGATTTCATTATTGTCAGGTTGTATTCCATAATATATTGGTGTTACATTCTCTGAATCACACTTAGGACATTTCACTATCATTTATCTGCTTCTTCCTTACTATATTGACAATTCCTTCTTCAGCTACTTCCCAAACTTCAATATCTTCTAATAAATGTCCGTAGATACGGCAATAGTACTCCGCAAGACTCTCACCTATCCTAAAACCAATATAGTTATTATATCAGATTTGTTACAATATGTCCTTTTAATTAGATGTTTTGTTACACTTAAAATTTTAGGTATGTAACATCCATATATTCATCAGAAATTTTGTTACCATAGTAACAAAAAAAATGGCTTGTTACTACACCTTAACAAGTCATTTTCAATCTGATTAATATATAAAAAGATATATTTTACATGGTGCCATAATATAAGCTAAGAAATCTCCTTGCCAGATTCAATTCTGTTTTCTCACACATAATCACATTTTCAATACATATGAATATTCTCTTATTCTTAATGAGCTTCACTTAAAATTTAATATTCAAGCTCCGTTAAACACAAATTTCCACAACTCCTTGACGAAGAAGATGTATCAATTAATATGAAATCAGGGTAGTTATAATATTCTTATACAAACCTTTGCAGAGACTCCGTGGGAAGAGTCTCTGTTTTTTGTGCATAGGTGTATACAATATACATGATGATACTTTTAAATCACTTTCCCTTTTCCAACTCTTTGAAAAAAGCCTTTGCATTATCCAAATCATTCTTATCCGGATGTCCTTTTGATATGCCTCCAATAAGTTTGAATGGTCCAAATGTATCAAATCCCTTACAAGAAAATTCTCCCACAATTCTTCCCTGCTTTTCTTTTACAATTTTCATTATGGAATCAAAGGCCGGCTTTCCTCCATAAGTGCATATAAGAAAGACATCCTTATTCTCTGGAAGATTCACTTCTGCAAAGTTAATTACGGACTGATGCATCTTGCCAAAATAAATACCAGAAGCAAAACCTATAAGATCATACCCTGATAAGTCCTTTTCAGTAATCTTAGTTGCATCAACTACATCAATATCATTTTCAGCTGCTATTGCACATACCAGCTCTTTTGTATTATTGTGATGAACCGACGCGTACATAATAACCGTTTTCATATCTGCTTCACTCCATTATTTCTTAGTTCAAAATCCAATCTCATCTGGTGCCACAGGACATTTCCATGAGTAGATTTATCAGTTATACCCTCATCAAACATAAGCCAGAAATGATTCCCAAAATATTTTATTCTTTGCTCAAATTCTTCTTTAGTTGCTGCCTCTAAGACAGGAAAACATACAGATTCAACCGATGCAATATCGTCTAAATCAGCCATTGTTGCATATCTTATATTCACAATCATTCCTTCTTTACTATTGCTTTTTACATTTAGTTCTTATTCATATATTACAATAATTTGCTTAAATACTCTGCCGGAACAGCCTTCGTAAGCCATACTCCATTTACAGATAAGAAAAACTCAAATCCTTCATCTGCCATCTTTCCGGCTGCCACCCTATACACCACAGGCTTTCCGTGCCTGCTGCCTACCTTAACTGCTGTATCAGTATCCTTTGATAAATGAACATATAACCTGCTCTTAGAAAGTAATCCTTCTTTATCTATCGATGCAACAGACTTCTCTCCCGTTCCATGGTAAAGAAACTCTGGAGGAGTTTTCTTTTCAAGTTCAACATCAACAGGTATTGAATGTCCCTGGTTTGCTCTGATTAAGGTCTTATCTTCATTAAATGAATACCGCTGCTTGTTGTCAGTTCTTACAATTTCTTCAAGCATCTTCATATCAAATGGTCTTGTTTTACTTATACCTGATATCAACTCAGATACATCTGCCCAGCCATGTTCATCAAGTTTGATTCCTATTGTTTCCGGTTTGTGCCGCAAAATAAGACTTAAAAATTTGCTTGTGTCCGTTAATCCCATTGTTATCCCCCTTTAGTTTTCTTTTATAGCTTCCTGTAAGGCATATAATGCTCATTATATGTGCATATCTAATACGCTTTACTCAATCACATACTCGTACATTCTAAACTGTCTGTTTCCAACTACCTCATAAAAAATGTTTTCAGTACTTACATATTTAAAACCTGCTCTGATATATAACTTGTCGGCTAGTGTGTTCTTATCTATTACATCAAGATGAATGGCTTCAATGTTTTCTAACTTAGCATATGATATTAAGTTTTTTACAAATTGAGTAGCAAGACCCATACCGCGGTACTCATATCGCACTGCGAGAGCATGGATTATCCATACATTATTATCTCTTTCATTTACTTTCCACGATACCTTTTTATACTCTTTATTAGAATTACTGTTAACTATGGCACACGCCTTAATTATTCCTTCATCTCTTAATACGAACAACTCTTTCTTAACAATACCAGCCATTAAAAAATCTGCTGAAGGGTGTTCTCCCTTTTCCCAGTCAGGAAAAGAAGGTTCTTCTTTGCTTTTATCTATTAAATCCCAATAGAGATTTTCTATCTCATTAAAATCCTCCAGGCATGCTAATTCAAAATTCATATATCTGTCTCCTAATTTTTATTTAACTCCAGCTCTTCCAGACATCCGGCTGGTATCCGAGTGTTGATGCTTTTCCATTTCTTACAACAGGAGTCTTAATAACTGATGGATTTTCCAATACCTTTTCAAGTTTATCTTCATCAGCTGTGTATTTTATAAGCGCAAGCAGATCTTTGTCTTTTCCATCCCAGTTAATCATTCCCTGTAACCCGCCATTAACCTGAGCCACAGAATTAAACTCCCCCTTGCTCATTCCTTTTTCCTTCATATCTATAAACTGGTACTTTATGCCTCTTTCCTTAAAGAAACGCTCTGCCTTCTTTGTATCATTGCATTTCTTAGTTCCAAATATCTGTATATTCACAATAGTTTCCTCCAAAATTTATTAATCTTTTCCTGCATTTTCCTGTAGCAGCTTTTGCACTAGTCTCTCAAAAGAGACTTCAAAGTTATAATCATCCTTATCACTTCTTTTTCTTGGACCTTTCATGTGGTTTTTACTGCTTGCCCGCCTTGCCTTCTTACTTATATGTCTCTCCATTAACATAAGATCAATATTTTCATTTGTATACCATTTCCCGGACTGATGAATGGCATATGCACCCTTACTTAATGCCATGGCAGCTACACCATAGTCCTGCGTAACTACTAAATCTCCTTTTTCACAAAGGCTTATTAACTTAAAATCAACTGCATCAGCTCCGGCACCCACATATACCACTTCTGAATAGTCTGATGTAAGATAATGATTAGTATCACACAAAAGCGTTACGGCAATATTATGACTCTTAGCTATTCTTTCAACTATCCCAATCACAGGGCATGCGTCAGCATCTACATATATATGCATACTCTTATCTCTTTCATTTACAATCAATTGTTATATACATTTAGGAACTGTCTCTATTTCATTCCCACAGATAACTTATACCAGCGTTTTATGTATGGGTCATCAAAAAGCTCAAGGTCGTTTTCTGTAAGTTTCACAAAAAGATCAGTAAGCCCGTCATACTCATTAATATCTCCTGCAGGATACAGTTTCCAGTTTAGCTGCTCTAATGTCCAGTTACTCTTAACTGAATTGTGAAGCATAGACGTTGTCGCATAATTAGACAGGTTATCCTCTCCTCCAATGGCAATAGGAATGATGTGGTCAATTGTTGGGACCAGCTCCCAGTAGGCACTGTGACATTCTTCCATCTTCCAATGGCTCTGATATGGAAATGCATCCGGCATGTATGAAAAGCAGACTGCTAAGATAATTCCATTCCGTAGCATTGATATTTTTGAAAATGCCGTATCAGCCGGAACCGGTAACTTCCTTGTAGACGGACCGAAAGAGACTGTACGCATAGATGAATCTATCCTGCCGGAAGATACTACTTTCGGTGTCCGCATTAGTGGTGACAGTATGGAACCTGAATTCCACGATGGTCAGATTGCATGGGTATTACAACAGGAATCTGTTGCTAATGGAGAAATCGGCATCTTCGCTCTAAACGGAGAAGCTACATCAAGAAATTACAAAACGATAAAGACGGAATTTTCCTTATCTCGCTTAATGAAAAGTATGCACCTATCAAGGTTGGAGAAAACGACCGCTTAGACATATTTGGAAAAGTTCTTGAAAAATCTAATGCTTCTGCTATCACAGGACATTGCTGATAAAATTGCAAGTCCTTTTTATTGGACACATTATTTTGCATAATTGAAAATAAGAAAATATCTATAGAACTGAAAGAAGGGATTTTTATGGCGGTTACTAATAATATCAGAGAAATCCGGGAACAGCGTGGCATTTACCAGGATGACCTTGCCGCTGCTATCGGATACAGCACCAAAACTGTCGGCAGGATAGAACGTGGGGACAGCACCCCATCTGCCGAATTTATGCTGCGGATATCAAAGTACTTTAATATGCTGGTCGAAGATGTATTCCATGTGGAAGATTGAGCTGGGTATTTTATCCAGCTCAATCTTCCGCTCCCTGTAAATGAGAATTTGTCCGCTCCTTTATATAAAATAATTCCATTTTTCAGAACTACTAACTATTTTTCTTATCTAAATGACATTGATTATCTAATTAACTACATTATTTTCTGTCTAAAATATCCACAAATTCGTCACCTGTAATTGTTTCCTTATTCATAAATTTATCAGGAAGCATAAAACGCTCTACCGCTGACTGTGATATCCTCAGTGTATCATTCTTCAAATCTATAATATACAGATAATCATCCATACAAGGTGCAATTAAGTCAATCATACTTCCTGCTTCCCGCTCGTCAAGTATTTTATATGCATCAAAAGCCATCATCAAAATTCACCTTCCATTGTATTACTCTTCAATGTCTGAGATTTTGAATTTCGCTATCATTTCACTCAGATTTTCTGATTCACTGCTCATCTGCTGGCTCGCAGCCGCACACTCCTGTGATGTTGCTGAATTGGTCTGTACAACATCATTGATCTGCTCAATTCCTTCGTTAATCTGCTTGATCTCACTGGTCTGGGTCTCAAGTGTATCAGCTATATTAATCACCTCTTTTGTAATCACCTTAGAGTTCTCTGCTACTTCTTCAAGCTGTGAGGCTGTCTGCTCTGCAATATTCATGCCTTTTTCAACAGCCTGCACAGATGCCTCTATAAGCGCAGCTGATTCCTTTACAGCCTGTGCACTTTGATCGGCAAGAATATTTACCTGATTTGCCACAACCGCAAAGCCTTTTCCTGCCTCCCCTGCCCTTGCCGCCTCAATAGAAGCATTTAATGCGAGCAGGTTGGTCTGTGATGCAATATCATTAATAGTTGATATAATCTGATCTATCTGTTTAGAGGCTTCGTTTATTTCATGCATAGATGCAACCATCTCCTGCATCTTTCCATTGCTTTCCCAAATTGCACCTCCAAGTTCGTCCACTTTTCCACTGATTTCCTTTGCACTCTTTGAATTCTGCTCCACCTGTTCTGAAACTCCCGCAACTGTCGCTGTCAGTTCCTCTACAACCGCAGCCTGATTGGTTGCACCGTCTGCAAGGTCATTTGAGCTTGCAGCTACCTGCTCTGCCGCACTTGAAACCTCGCTTGATACATGCTGGATTCCCTTTATGGTGACTGCCATACTTTTTTCAAATTCCATAAATGAATTTAAAATACCTACAAAATCGCCTTTCCACTCTACTTCCGGCTGTGCATCAAAATGTCCGTCCGCAAAGAGCTTCATCGACCTGTCTATATCATCCACATATGAGCCGAGAATACGGATAGACTTTCTCATGCTGTGTGCCAATCTACCGATTTCATCCTCTGAATGGTACTCAAGTGTGCTGTGAAGATTTCCTTCTGTCAGCTCCTTTGCCACATCCTCGATTGCATGTAACGGCTCAAGGATTGTATCAAGCACGATCTTTCCTGTTCTCTTTGTCAACCGCCATGCACATGTCAGACAGATAATGATGACTATGAGTCCGACTGCAGCACATACGTATGTACTTACAACTGCCTGAAGGCTTCTTTCGTCAGTCAGCTTGTCGATTTCCTTTGCAAGCTCAACAGTTTTATTTAACTTTGGTGTACACTCATTGATAATCTGATCAACAGCCCCATCCTTCTGTCCGGCTTTAATCTTATCCATGATTGAGTATCCGGTATTCGCCCAGTCAGAAAGAGCCTTTGAATATTCATTATACTGATTCTCCGGAACAACACCTGATTTTTTTATTGTTTTTAACTGCACATCAATATCCTCGAGCAAAGTTTTTGCACCCTGCTCATAATCTTCATACGTAGACTGGTCAGGATTAAGTGCCATCTCTCTTACATTTCTTGCCGCTGAAGTTACATTTATTCTACATACCTTAACCGCCTGATCAGAAGCATTTACCTTGTTTACATAGTTTAACATATTGAAAAACAACACACCAATGACCGCAATCGAAAGCAGTCCCGAAATAAGCATCATGGTAATAACCATTTTGTAACCATAGTTGATTCTTTTACCCAAATGCATGTTTTCCAATTTCTTTTTCATCGCACCTTTTTTTGAAGACATAATTTGTTATTTCCTCCTATCTTATGATACCTTTTGACTCTTTAATCATATTATTATTTATACTCAAGTCCGAATTCATCAGACTAATTTAATATAGTACTTTTTTCTAAGGACACAATACTGTATTCTCAATAATCTTTATGTGAATCTTTCTATTAAATATGTGGATTTGCACAAAATGGTATAATTTTTCGTAATCCCCCTTAAAATACATATTTTACAAACTGTTTGTATTTTTGGTCAGTTTTGCAAATTTGAATTGAGATTTCATATATTCCAAGGGATTTAATAACTGTTATATTTTATTATCAAATATCTCTCAATCCCTTGAAAACACAAAGTTTATCGCAGGTGAGCTTTCCCTTATTGTTTCCCTTGCGTTATATCGTCCCACCAGTGTTTACGAACTCTGATAAGGGCAAAAACAAGGGCAAGAAAATTATATAAAACAGTATAACACAAAATAAAAGTGACATTGTGAACTGATTGAAATGCTTCTATATTTTTATTGGTTTAAAGGAGACACAACATGAATACCATTTACGCAGAATACAACATGTACCACAACAGCATTGACATTTATACAATATTTATTGTGTCAGGCACCATTGTTTTCAAACTGCATAACATCATCCGGCGGATTCAGAGCATACAAAAGTCCATACGGCGAGCTGTATTCCCATTTCACTGGGATACTGACAAGCGCCGGGTGGACATCCTGCCAACATTCCAGTATTAAGAGAACATTCCCGGTTTCTATACAGCGGTTAAATACAGACATATCATAATATTTATTGTGTCAGGCACCATTGTTTTTTCATTCTCGGCATTGGAAGAACTTCTGCATATCTTCTGGTGAAAGAAGAACATTTCAGTTCCATTCCTCTGCCAGCAGGAAGTCACGAATATTGCGGTGTTTGATTCCATCTCGGCTCATATCCAGTTCGTCCATCGTTACAACGTATTTCGGGAAATTGTCACGAACACCGGCAAACGCCCCAAACTCACGCTGGATGGTTTCCTCCGAGGCAAGTAGATAGGAAACCTGAACATACAGCTTTTTCCCATGATCTTCACATACGAAGTCAATCTCCTTGTCAGAGACTTTCCCAACAGTCACAGAATAACCACGGCGCAGCAGCTCCATGTAGACAACATTTTCAAGGACAAGGTTAATGTCCTTCATGTTGCCACCGTACACGGCTTCCCGGACACCATGATCTGCAACATAGTATTTCTCGTTGACGGTCAGGATTTTCTTTCCCTGGAGGTCTTGGCGCTTCACCTGATAAAACAGGAATGCGTCCGTGCAGGCTTTGATGTAGTTCAGTACCGTTTCTGGTGAAACGGAGCGCCCTTCACTTTTCAGATACTTGGAAATGGCTGTGGAAGAAAAGGTAGTGCCGATGTTGGAAGTTATATAAGCAATAATTCTCTCCAGCATATCCACATCACGGATATTGTTTCGCTTGATAATATCTTTCAGCTCTACGGAGTTGAACAAGTCCCGCAAATACTGACGACTGGCGGCATCGTCGTAGCGAAGGTTGCTCAAATAGGGCATTCCTCCCAGCGTCAGATATTTTGTAAAGCATTGTCTTTCGTCTGCACCTTCGTAAACGGTGTGATACAGCTCCATAAACTCTCTGAATGAAAACGGGTAAATCACGAACTCCACATACCGTCCGGCAAGATAAGTGGCAAGCTCACCGGAAAGCAGCTTGGCGTTGGAACCGGTAATGTATATATCACAATCCAGCTCCACCCGGAAAGAGTTGATACATTTTTCCCAATCAGCCACCTCTTGGATTTCGTCGAAGAACAGATAAACCTTGCCGCTGATTTCTTTTGTTCTGCGAAGGATTTCATCATGCAATGCAACAGCCGTACAAAGGTGTGCATTGCTCATGTTCTCAAAATTCAGGGAAATAAACTGTTCTGGTTGGACCCCGTTTTGGGCAAGTTCCTCTTGGATCAGGCTCAGCATGACAGATTTTCCACTACGGCGAATCCCTGTCAGAACCTTTATCAGCTCATTTCCGATAAAAGGACGGATACGGCTCATATAAATTTCTCGTTTAATCATGTAGACCAGCCTCCCTTCTGAAACTGTCTATATGGTACCACGGCTATAACTGATTTTCAATACCGCAAATCCAGTTTTATCAGATATAATTGATAAAATACGAATTTCGACACAATCAGGCAGTTATACCGAGCGAAGTTTGGCTATGCGTTTTTATTGTGTCAGGCACCATTGTTTCATATTGAAATATAGTGTCTCTGTGCATGTTCTATATACCTCTGATTATATAATATTCAATTTATATAATCTCTCAAATGCTTTTTTATCAAAGTCTGCTTCTGTAATATATAGCTTTCTATCGCTATCAATGTCATTCTAACTCAATAGTCATATCAATTATACAATTAAAAGCAAAGATGCTGCTAACTGAATAACAACATCTTTGCTTGTTTAGAATGGGGATTATAAAATTTTAATGATAGTATACTGTGACATAAATATTTTTTAATGTTGCTGCTGCAACAGTTCCCGTTGAATACCTTGTAGATTCAAATTGAACATAATAATTTCCAACAGGGCTTAAATTATAATTGCCAAAATCTGCAAAAGTAAGAGAACTATTCCAACTTTTGCTGTCTGTATATCTGTCAAATGTGCCATCTCCATTATCCTCATCTTTAGCAACAAATAATTCGATGTTTCCACTACTTCCACTACTTTTTGTGGATGTAACCACTATTTTACTGATTGTGGAGCCTGACGGAACAGATGTGCTGCTGATTGTAAAAGAACCAAGAGCGGAAGTTGCCACTGTATCATTTGTTCCAAAAAAGGAATTTAACATTCCAACAGAATGTCGTGATGATCCAGAAGTTAATGCTGTCGGAGTTATTTCAAATGTCATTGTTTTCTCCGTCTCCGAATAATTTTCCTGAGTTTCTGCCGCAAAAGCTGTGACATTCATTGTAAAAAGCATGACAACACATACAATAATAGAAAAAAAACGTTTTCTCATAATGAATCTACCTCCATACTTTATGTAATCATCCCCATCTAAATATACTAAATTGAAAAATCAAATCTTCCACCGATTTTATTATCCTCTGGTTTGATAGAATTCCATTCAATATTTTTAATTTTATCCAAAAGTTCATCTTTTGAATTTGCTTGAACAGTAGCTTTTTTTACTTCAATTTGCTTTAATTGTTCCTTTTTCTTCGCCTCTTTCTTCTCCGCAGCTTTCTTTTCCTGAATTTTTTCAAGATATTCTTTCTGACTAGCTGATGTTTTTTCTAATTGAGCAAAGAATGTTGTAGTTCCATCACTATTAAAAGAAATACCAAACTTTGTTATTTTTGTATCAGTATCTGCACTGTTTTCTATTCCGTTTGTCTTACCAAATGCTCTTTCAAATCCAAACTGAGCATTGATTTCATCCGACATACGCAAAGCACCTTCAATACTATGCATCTTTTCAGCATAATATTTGGGATCGGATGCCATCTTCTCCATTTCTTCCTTTGAGAAAATAACCGTAAACTTGATTTCATCCGACATACGCAAAGCACCTTCAATACTATGCATCTTTTCAGCATAATATTTGGGATCGGATGCCATCTTCTCCATTTCTTCCTTTGAGAAAATAACCG
>QRVH01000044.1 GCA_003458705.1 Eubacterium sp. AF22-9
TATATATTTAATGATATAGTTGTTGTTACAAGAATGAAACACAGGATTTTGTTTGTAAAACAGCCGTCTGAGTATATTGAAGTATACAGAATTGCAGAACTTCATCATCCAATGCTTACTACAAAGGCTGTATATAACAGCTGTTCTGAAAGCGGAGATGATCTGATAATATTTACTAATTAGAATGAGGGAATTATGGTTACAGAAAAAACATTGGAAAGAATTAATGATCTTTATCATAAGTCAAAAGCGGAAGGGCTGACAGAGGCGGAACTTGCTGAACAGAAGCAGTTAAGGGCTGATTATGTTAAAGCATTCAGGGAGAACTTAAGGGGACAGTTGGAATCTATAAAGATTCAGAATCCTGATGGTTCTATGATAGATATCAAGGAAAGACATGAAGAAAAGATGAAGAAACTTGCTGAGGAACAGGCACAGAAAGGCAACTAGATGGACAAGAATGAAGTGCGCCAGCTTATTAAGGGTTACAGGCATGAATTATCTGATGAAGATGTTAAAAGACAGAGTATATTGATAATTGACAGATTGAAAAAATCGGACATTTACAAAGCTTCTGAAAATGTTTTTTTATATATCAGTTATAACAGGGAAGTTGATACATTTCTGCTGCTTTCCAAGTGCCTTAAGGACAATAAGAAAGTATATGCACCGAGGGTTTTATCAAAGACAGATATGGAATTCTATCGTATTTCAGATGAACATGATCTTATAAGCGGTTATATGGGAATTATGGAACCATCTGATACATGCGTAAAGGCAGAATGCAGAAACGGACTTTTTATTATGCCGGGGCTTGCCTTTGATTATGATTTTCACAGAATCGGCTATGGCGGTGGATTTTATGACAGATATTTATCGGCAGATAATACATTTGTAAAGGCGGCACTTGCATTTGATTTCCAGTTATTAGACAGTATTCCTTATGAGGAACATGATTTAAAGCCGGATTATATTATTACGCAGACACAGTTTATAAGGAGGGAGAATTAATGGAGACACTTGAGCAGATTGGAATTAAGGCTAAGAAGGCATCAAGATATCTTGCAAAGCTTGGGATAGACGAGAAGAATAAGGCACTTGAGGCTGTTGCTGATGCACTTGCAGCAAATGCAGAACACATAATTGCAGCCAATGGAAAAGACCTTGTTAATGCTAAAGCTAACGGAATGAAGCCTGCACTTATTGACAGACTTACACTTGATGTTAAAAGAATAAATGCAATGGCAGACGGCATAAGAGTTCTTACAGGACTTGAAGATCCTGTTGGTGAAGTTACAGGAATGAAGAAAAGACCTAACGGACTTGTTATCGGAACCAAGAGAGTTCCACTTGGCGTAGTTGCAATTATCTATGAGTCAAGACCTAATGTTACAGCAGATGCATTCGGGCTTACATTCAAATCAGGCAATGCCTGCATCTTAAGAGGCGGAAGTGATTCTATTAATTCTAATATTGCAATTGCAGATATTATCGCAAAAGCTCTTTCTGAGAATGGTATTAATCCTGACGTTATTAATCTTATCAAAGATACAGACAGGGCACTTGTCAATGAACTTATGAAAATGAATGATTATGTTGATGTAATTATTCCAAGGGGCGGTGCCGGTCTTATTAAGAATGTTGTCAATAACAGCACGGTGCTGTAATTGAAACAGGTACAGGAAACTGTCATGTATATGTTGATGAATATGCTGATATAGATATGGCTGTCAAGGTTATATATAATGCCAAGACATCAAGAATAGGTGTATGCAATGCATGCGAGTCATTAGTTATTCACAGGGCTGTTGCAAAACAGGCAATTCCATTTATTGTTGACGCACTTAAGGAAAAGAATGTTGAAGTGCGCGGTGACGGGTATGCAATGCAGTGCGATTCGAGAATTGTTCCGGCAACTGATGAGGATTGGGGAACAGAGTATCTTGATTATATTATATCTGTTAAGACTGTGGATTCCATCGACGAAGCAATAGAACATATCAATACATATAATACAGGTCATTCAGAATCAATAATTACTAAGGATTACAATAATGCAAACAGATTTCTTGATGAAATAGATGCCGCATGTGTATATGTAAATGCTTCTACAAGATTTTCTGATGGATTTGAATTCGGATTTGGTGCGGAGATTGGAATAAGCACACAAAAACTGCACGCCAGAGGCCCTATGGGACTTAAAGCACTTACAACTACTAAGTATGTTATATACGGAGAGGGACAGATAAGACAGTAAGCTGTTTTATAAGTATTAGGTGTTTTTATGATTAGAAGAGACTTTGATTTGGAGGAAATGAAATACTTCCTTAATCTTGTTGAACAAAGTACAGACGATTACCTGTATATATTAGATTTTACAAATGACAGGGCAATATATTCAAAGACTATTACGAAGGTATTTGCATTGGAAGAATGTGAATTTTCAAATGCTACTTCAAAGATTATGAAGGTTGTCCACCCGGATGATGTTGATATGCTGATGGAAGATCTGCAGGAAGGAAGCAATGGCAGAAGAAAAGAACATAATCTTGAATACAGATGGAAAACTGTTGACGGAACTTATGTGGCAATAAGCTGCCGCGGGCAGTATGTTATAAGTCATGGTGTAAAGTACCTTATCGGAAGAATATCTGAGATTGGAAAACAGACCAGATTTGATAATAATACAGGACTTTACAGAGAAGTTGTTCTTGAAAATGTATATAATGAATATGCAAAAACAAGGAATGCACAAGGATTTCTTATGCTTGTCGGTGTAGATAATTTTAAAGAACTTAATGAGAAATATGGTGCCAAGACAGGTGATGAGGTTCTTAATATTCTTACTGACGCAATAAGAAAATATATTGATACACCACTCAGATTATTCAGAATGCCGGGTGATGAGTGTGCAGTATTTATGCCTTATTCTATGGAAAAGAATATAGAACAGGCTAAGAATCTTTATAAGAGAATAAGAAATTACATTGACAGTGTGATTGAACAGAGAAAGTATGATATATTCTTTACAATATCAGCTGGTGCGGCAGAATTTAATACAGAAAAGGACAGTTTTAATGATTTATTAAAGAATGCCAAGTTTTCACTTCATGCTGCCAAGTTAAATGGTAAGAACAGATGCGAAATATTTGATGCAGGAGAATATAAGGAATATATTGAAAAGCTTGGAGTTCAGGATGAATTAAGAAGATGTATCAGTGAGGGATTTGAAGGATTTGAATTGTATTTTCAACCGATATACAATCCTGAAAATGATTGTCTGGCAGGTTCAGAGGCTCTTATAAGATGGAATAGCAGAAAATATGGATTTATGGGACCTGACAGATTTATTCCATTGCTTGAAGACAGCGCACTTATTATTCCTCTTGGAAAATGGATTATTGATAATGCTGCCAGGACATGCAACAAATGGATTACAAATATTCCAAACTTTGTTATGCATATAAATCTGTCTTTTATACAGATAGTCAAAAGTAATATAATAAAGGATGTCATTGAAAATATTGGCAGATATAGTGCTTCAAACAATCATTATATATTTGAGGTTACAGAAACGATTGAGATGGATCAGATGCCGGCTGTAGATAGAGTTTTTAAAGAGTTTATAAAAAATGGATTCAGACTTGCAATTGATGATTTTGGAACAGGATATTCCAATTATGGATATATGCGTGACAAAACATTTGACATAGTTAAGGTTGACAGGTCGTTTATAACTGACATAGATAAACAGAGGAATAATTATCTTATGGTCAGTTTCATAATCAAGATGGCACATGAGATGGGATTACATGTGTGTATTGAGGGTGTTGAGACAAAAGAAGAGCTTTCATGTGTTAAGGAACTTGGCGCAGATTATATTCAGGGATACTATTATGGTAAACCTGTATGTGTCGCTGATTTTGAGGAACAGCATTTGAAGTAGCTCATATTAGGATAGATAAGTATAGAATGGAGAAATGTAGATAATGCAGGAAGTTAATAACACCAGCGCACTTGAAGAACAGCTTTATTATATCGGAGAATGTAAGAAGTTCTTAGAGGAAAAGACAAAAGAAATAGGCAGACCATTATATGCATGTGTACACACATTTGGATGCCAGATGAATGCAAGGGATTCTGAGAAACTTCTCGGTGTTCTTAAAGAGATTGGATATCTTGAGACTGAGGACGAGGACAAGTCAGATTTTGTTATATACAATACATGTACTGTAAGAGAGAATGCCAACCTTAAGGTATATGGTCGTCTCGGACATCTTAAGAATGTCAAGAGAAAGAATCCTCATATGCTTATTGCAATGTGTGGCTGTATGATGCAGGAACCTGATGTGGTCGAGAAGATAAGAGATTCTTATAAGTTTGTTGATATTGTTTTTGGTACATTTAATATATATGCAATGGCAAAGCTTATATATAACAGAATTACATCAGGAAGCCAGGTTATTGATATATGGGATAAGACAAAGGATATTGTTGAGGAGCTTCCTACAGAAAGAAAGTTCCCATTCAAATCAGGTGTTAATATTATGTACGGCTGTAATAATTTCTGTACTTACTGTATCGTGCCTTATGTACGAGGAAGAGAGATAAGTCGTGAGCCTAAGGATATCATTATGGAGATTGAAAGGCTTGTAAAGGATGGCGTCAAGGAAGTTATGCTTCTTGGACAAAATGTTGATTCTTATGGAAAGACACTTGACAATCCTGTATCATTTGCGCAGCTTCTAAGAGAGATTGATAAGATAGAGGGACTTGAAAGAATCAGATTCATGACACCTCATCCTAAGGATATTGAGGAAGAGACTCTTGAAGTTATAAGAGATTCCAAGAAAATATGTAATCATATACATTTTCCACTTCAGTCAGGAAGCTCAAGGCTTCTTAAGCTGATGAACAGAAAGTATACTAAAGAGCATTACTTAGAGCAGGTTGAGATGATAAGAAGAATACTGCCCGATGTTTCTATTACAACTGATATTATTGTTGGGTTTCCAGGAGAGACAGAGGAAGATTTCGAGGATACTATCGATGTTGTAAAGAAAGCAAAGTTTGATAGTGCATATACATTTATATATTCAAAAAGAACAGGTACGCCTGCTGCCAGAATGGAGAATCAGGTGCCTGAGGATGTTGTTAAGGACAGATTTAACAGACTGCTTGCAACTGTCAATGAAGTGTCACATGAGCATATCAGAAGATATGAGGGCATGGATATGAAAGTCTTGGTTGAGGGTAAAGATGACCATGAAGAAGGTTTTGTTACAGGCAGAATGACTAATAATATTCTTGTACATTTCGCAGGGGATGAATCACTTATCGGACAGATTGTTACAGTACATCTTGACGAATGTAAAGGATTTTACTATATGGGCAGACTTATCGAGGATTAATCAGGGAGTAATATAATGGCAGAGTATTCACCAATGATGCAGCATTATCTTGCTACTAAAGCAGAGTACAAGGACTGCATACTTTTTTACAGACTTGGAGATTTCTATGAAATGTTTTTTGATGACGCTTTAGTTGTCTCTAAGGAACTGGAACTTACATTAACAGGAAAAGACTGCGGACAGGAGGAACGTGCGCCTATGTGCGGCGTTCCTTTTCATGCGGCAGAAACTTATATTAACAGGCTTGTTTCTAATGGCCACAAGGTCGCAATATGCGAGCAGATGGAAGATCCGAAACAGGCAAAGGGCATTGTTAAAAGAGAGGTTATAAAGGTCGTAACACCGGGAACTAACTTAAACAGTCAGGCGCTTGATGAGACTAAGAACAATTATCTTATGAGTATTGTTTATTTTGGCGATGTGCTTGGCGTTGCAATTGCTGATTATTCAACAGGTGATTTCTTTGTAACTGAGATTGAGACAGGTGCAGAGCTTATTGACGAAATTAACAAGTTCGTTCCGTCAGAGATAATACTTAATGAGTATTTTGCAATGAGTGGAATTGACCTTACATTTATATCAGAAAAGCTTTCCATATCAGTGTCAACGCTTGAAAACTGGTACTTTGATGATGATTCATGCAGGGCAAAGTTAAAAGAACATTTTCATGTAAATATGCTGGACGGACTTGGGATCAAGGACTATCCGGTAGGAATTAACGCTGCCGGAGCGCTTCTTATATATCTTACACAGACACAGAAAAGCGACATGTCGCATATCACAAGCATTGTGCCTTATACAACAGGCAAATACATGCTTATAGACAGTTCATCAAGACGAAATCTTGAGCTTGTTGAGACTATGCGTGAGAAGCAGAAAAAAGGCTCTCTTCTGTGGGTACTTGATAAGACAAAGACTGCAATGGGGGCAAGAGCGTTAAGAAATCTTGTGCTGCAGCCGCTTATTAACAGAGACGAGATTATAAGAAGACAGGACGCTATAGAGGAGCTTTCTGATAATGCAATTGACAGGGAAGAGATTCGTGAATATCTTGGTCCTATATATGACCTTGAGCGAATTATGACTAAGATTAGCTGTAAGTCAGCTAATCCTAGAGATTTAATTGCATTTAAGAATTCTCTTGAGATGATACCTCACATTAAGAATCAGATAGAACATTTTAAATGTGATGTATTCAGACAGTGTTTTGAGCAGATGGACGACTTAAAAGATTTATATAATCTTGTTGATACTGCAATTATAGATGATCCGCCGATTACAATGCGAGATGGCGGAATGATAAAGGACGGCTTCTCAGCTGAGGCTGACGAGCTTCGTAATGCCAAGATTAAAGGCAAGGAATGGCTTGCAGAGCTTGAAAGTAGGGAAAAGGAAAAGACAGGAATTAAGAATCTTAAGGTTAAATATAACAAGGTTTTCGGATATTACCTTGAGGTTACTAATTCATTTAAAGACCTCGTTCCTGCTGAATGGGTAAGAAAGCAGACTCTTACCGGTTCTGAAAGATACACTACAGATGAGTTAAAGCATTTGGAGGATATTATTCTTGGCGCAGAGGATAAGCTGTACTCACTTGAGTACGACTTATTCTGTGAGGTCAGGGAGCGCATAGCGGCAGAGGTTGTAAGAATACAGAACACTGCTAAGGCTATTGCAATGATTGATGTGTATGCGTCACTTTCTGTAGTTGCAACACAGAATAATTTCGTAAGACCTAAGATTAATGAAAAGGGTATTATAGATATTAAGAATGGTAGACACCCTGTAGTTGAGAAGATGATTTCCAATGATATGTTCATTGCCAATGATACTTATCTTGACAATGGCATGAACAGGATTTCGATTATCACAGGTCCTAATATGGCTGGTAAATCTACATATATGAGACAGACTGCACTTATTGTGCTTATGGCACAGACAGGTTCTTTCGTGCCTGCTGATTCAGCCAATATATGTATTGTAGACCGTATATTTACACGAGTCGGAGCATCTGATGACTTAGCTTCCGGACAGTCTACTTTCATGGTTGAGATGACAGAGGTTGCCAATATTTTGAGAAATGCAACTCCTAAGAGCCTTATAATTCTTGATGAAATCGGAAGAGGAACAAGCACATTTGATGGACTGAGCATTGCGTGGGCTGTTGTTGAATATATTGCCAATACTAAATATCTTGGAGCCAAGACGCTTTTTGCAACACATTACCATGAACTTACCGAGTTAGAGGGAACGCTTGACGGAGTTAATAATTACTGTATTGCTGTCAAGGAGAACGGTGATGATATCGTCTTTTTAAGAAAGATTGTAAAGGGTGGTGCTGACAAGAGCTATGGTATTCAGGTTGCCAAGCTTGCAGGAGTTCCTGATGTGGTTCTTAACAGGGCAAAGGAGCTTGTTGTTGACTTAAGTGATGCTGATATATCACAGAAAGCTAAGGACATTGCACAGTATTCCAAGAAGCTTGACAAGATGAATGACCAGTACAGAAAGGTTAATGACCTCGAAGTCAAGCAGATGTCACTTTTTGATACAGTTAAGGACGATGATATAGTAACTGATATTATGAATCTTGATATAAGTAATATGACACCTATTGATGCGCTGAATACGCTTTATAAGCTGCAGGGAAAAGCTAAGAACCGCTGGTAAGATAAGCAGAATAGGAGAAATGTATGCCAATAACACTTTTAGACCAGAATACGATTAATAAGATTGCTGCAGGAGAGGTCGTCGAAAGACCTTCTTCTGTAGTTAAGGAGCTTGTTGAAAATGCTATAGATGCCGGAGCAACTGCGATTACAGTTGAGATAAAGGAAGGTGGAATTTCATTTATAAGGGTTACTGATAATGGGAGTGGTATCAACAAGAATGAGATTGAGATAGCATTTAAAAGACATGCTACAAGTAAAATTAAATCAATTGAAGATCTTATGGCAGTTTCGTCTCTGGGCTTCAGAGGTGAGGCACTAGCGAGTATAGCTGCTGTATCACAGGTTGAACTTATTACAAAGACTGCCAATAGCATAAGCGGTGTGCGTTATACTATTGATGGCGGAGTACCTGGTGAAGTGGCAGAAATAGGTGCTCCGGAGGGAACTACATTTATTGTAAGAAATCTTTTCTATAATACTCCTGTTAGAAGAAAGTTCTTAAAGACAGCGACTACCGAGGGAGGATATATTGGTTCACTTGTGGAATATCTGGCACTTTCGCATCCTGATATTTCGTTCAGGTTCATAAGTAATAACCAGAATAAGCTGCATACATCGGGTAATATGAATCTTAAGGATATAATATATAATGTGTATGGCCGGGATATAACTAATAATCTGTATGAAATCAGCGGCAGGTCGCAGGATATTGAGGCTTCCGGATTTATTGGCAAGCCTATGGTTGTCCGCGGAAACAGGACATATGAGAATTATTATATCAATGGCAGATATATTAAGAGCAGTATTATAACTAAGGCTATAGAGGATGCCTATAAGGGTTTTATAATGCCACATAATTATCCGTTCAGTGCGATACATTTTAAGATTAATCCTGCAATTATTGATGTAAATGTACATCCAACCAAGATGGAACTGCGATTCTCGAACAATGAATATATATATAATTTTGTGTATGATACATGTTTAAAAGCCCTTAATTCAAAGGAGCTTATAGCAGAAGTTTCTGTGCCTGACCCTGTTGCAGTTAAAATGCAGGAAGCGCCTGTTGTAAGAAATGTTATGCCGGATGTTAAGCTGCCAGAGAAGAATATTCCGGATAGTATGCCATGTAAGACAGAGACAAAATCTGCAGAGTCTGCAAAAGCAGAAATTAAGCCCAAAAGACTTCCGGAGCCATTTGAAATTAAGAGTTCTGAGCAGATGGTTAAAGAAGATAAAGTAAGATATGAAGCTGTGACAAAATCTGAACCACCAAAGCAGATGAATCTTTTTGAGAATAAGCTTCTTGATGAGAACAGCCGTAACAAATACAGAATCATAGGGCAGCTGTTTGATACTTACTGGCTTATTGAATTTGAAGATAAATTCTATATGATGGATCAGCATGCGGCGCATGAGAAAGTGCTTTATGAAAGAACGATGAACAAGCTTCATAATAAGACGATTGGAACTCAGATGATTCTTCCACCGATTGTATTGTCGCTTAATATGCATGAGGAAGAAATATACAAGACTAATCAGGATATATTTAAAAGATTAGGGTATGAGATTGAAGAGTTTGGCGGCAATGAATATAAGGTTACAGGAATTCCAGCAGGACTTCCTAAGATGGATTACAAACAGCTCCTTATTGATGTTCTGGATGGACTTTCTGAAGAAAGTGCCGGCAAAGATCCTGATATTATTACTGAAAAGGTTGCAAGCATGTCATGTAAAGCGGCTGTAAAGGGCAATAACAGACTGTCATTTAATGAAGCATTTGAACTAATGGACGAGCTTATGAAGGCAGAAAATCCATATAATTGCCCACACGGCAGACCAACGCTTATTATGATGAGCAGATATGAGATAGAAAAGAAATTCAAACGAATAGTATAGAGGCTGATATGAAAAAAGAACCTTTAATAATACTTACAGGTCCGACAGCGGTTGGAAAGACAGAACTTTCCATTGCACTTGCAAAGGCGGTAAACGGCGAGATAATAAGTGCCGATTCCATGCAGGTGTACAAATATATGGATATCGGAACTGCCAAGATAACAAAAGAAGAAATGCAGGGCGTTAAGCATTATCTTGTTGACGAGATTGAACCTTCAGAGGGGTTTGATGTCGCAAAATTCAAGTCTATGGCAACAGATGCTATAGAAAAAATCCGTGGTAACGGGCATATTCCTGTAGTTGTTGGCGGTACAGGATTTTATATCCAGGCACTTTTATATGATTCCACATTTGAGGATGATGAAAGCAATTATGAATACAGGAATTACCTTCAGGGAATTGCTGATACCAATGGTGCAGAGGTGCTTCACGATATGTTAAAGGAAGCTGATCCTGAATCTGCAGCAGCGATTCATGCCAATAATGTCAAAAGAGTCATCCGTGCGCTTGAGTTTTATAAGACGACAGGCAGGAAGATATCAAAGCATAATAGTGAGCAGAGAGCAAAGGAGTCTCCATATAATTTCTGTTATTTTGTGCTTAATGATAAAAGAGAGACTCTATACGACAGAATAAACAGGCGCGTTGATATAATGTTTGACAACGGGCTGCTTGATGAGGTAAAACATTTGTCGGACATGGGGCTTGTAAAGGATGATGTCGCCATGCAGGGAATCGGATATAAAGAGGTGTTTGATTATCTTGAAGGCAGATGCGACGAAGCAGCACTTAGAGAAATGATTAAGCAGGATACAAGACATTTTGCCAAAAGACAGCTTACATGGTTTCGAAGAGAGCCATCGGTTACATGGGTGGATTTCTCACAAGTACGAAGAGAAGATGCACTTTCGTATATGCTTGAACAACTAAAAGAAAAGGAAATAATTTAATTATGAGAGAAATGTATAAGAATATGGGAATCTGTGATGAAGTATATGATTACTGTGACAATATTATTAAGTCGCTTCATGACAGATTTGAAGAGATAGATAAGAATGCAGAATATAACCAGATGAAGGTTATCAAGGCAATGCAGGATAACAAGGTCGCTGAGATGCATTTATCAGGAACAACTGGTTATGGCTATAATGATGACGGAAGAGATACACTTGAGAAGGTGTATTCAGATATATTCAAGACAGAGGATGCTCTTGTAAGACCACAGATTATCTGCGGAACTCATGCGTTAAATGTAGCTTTATCGTCTAATTTAAGACCGGGTGATGAGCTTTTATCGCCTGTTGGAAAGCCATATGATACAATGGACGAGATTATCGGTATCAGACCTTCCAAGGGAAGTCTTGCTGAATATGGAATTACATATGCACAGGTTGACCTGCTGCCAGACGGCGGTTTTGATTATGAGGGTATTAAGAATGCAATCAATGAAAGAACCAAGCTTGTTACAATCCAGCGTTCCAAGGGATATGCGTCAAGACCAACACTTTCAGTTGAAAGAATTGGCGAGCTTATAAGCTTTATCAAGGGAATAAAGCCGGATGTTATATGCATGGTTGATAACTGCTACGGTGAATTCGTTGAAAGAATTGAGCCATCAGAGGTCGGAGCTGATATGATAGTCGGTTCTCTTATAAAGAATCCGGGTGGCGGACTTGCTCCATGCGGCGGTTATATCGCAGGAAAGAAGGAATGTGTTGAGCAGGCAGCTTACAGACTGTCTTCACCGGGACTTGGAAAAGAAGTCGGTGCAACACTCGGTGTAAACCAGAGCTTTTATCAGGGACTTTTCTTATCACCTGTAGTTGTTGCAGGCGCGCTTAAGGGTGCTATATTTGCTGCAAATGTATACGAAAAGGCAGGATTTGTAGTTAGACCTGATGGAAGTGAGCCAAGATATGATATTATTCAGGCAGTTGAACTTGGAAGTGCAGACGGACTTCTTGCTTTCTGTAAAGGAATTCAGGCTGCAGCACCTGTTGACAGCTTTGTTACACCAGAGCCATGGCCTATGCCGGGATATGATTCAGATGTTATCATGGCTGCCGGAGCATTCGTTCAGGGTTCATCAATAGAGCTTTCTGCTGACGGTCCGTTAAAAGAACCTTACTCAGTATTTTTCCAGGGAGGACTTACATGGTACCATGCAAAGCTTGGAATTATGATGAGTGTTCAGAAAATGTTTGAAAAAGACCTTATAAAGCTTTGATTGAATAAATATTTGTGTTATAATGTATTGGAGTATGGAATTTTCCGTACTCCAATTTATGATTAAAGGGTGAAATCTATGAGTAACATTTCTAAATATAAGAACGGCTGGCTTTTATGGCTTTTTATTCTTATTGGCATTGTGCTGGGCGGCCTTATTGCAGAACTTACTGCCGGTGTGCATGCACTCAGCTGGCTGTCTTATGGACAGAGCTTTGGGCTTGACAGTCCACTGGTATTAGATCTCGGAGTACTTGTATTAACATTTGCACTCCAGATAAAGATTACAATTGCCAGCATAATAGGTGTTATACTTGCAATTGTTATTTACAGATTTATTTAATCTGACTGTTGTTTAATTTATGGTATATGAGAATATAATAACAGGTGTAGAGGGAGATAAGCTTCTTCCTTATGAAAAATGTCTTGAGCATGGTGCTGCGGTACTTGACAATGCAGAACTTCTGGCTGCGATTATAAGGACAGGAACGAATGGTTTAAGTTCTACCCAGCTCGCAGAGAAGATACTTGAGAATGCCGGAAGCCTTAACGGACTATATGATATGTCGGTTGCAGACCTTATGCAGATTAAGGGTGTAGGTAAGGCAAAGGCTGTCCAGATATGTTGCATTCTTGAACTTTCAAGAAGAATTGCAAAGCAGAAAGCAAGAGAAAGATTGGATTTTTCCAATGCAGAGACAATTGCAGACTATTACATGGAAGATATGAGACATCTGGAAAAGGAACATCTGGTTCTGGTTATGCTTGATAACAGATGCCGTCTTATAAAAGACAAGGTATTATCTGTTGGAACATCTACAGGTTCAATGGTTTCGATAAGAGAGATATTTAAGGAAGCACTGGATAACAGGGCAGCTTCAGTTGTACTTCTTCACAATCATCCTTCGGGTAATCCGTCTCCAAGCAGAGAGGATATGAAGGTGACAAGAAGTGTTCTGGAAGCCGGAAAGATTATTGGAATTGAGCTGTTAGATCATATTGTTATAGGAGATAATTCTTATTTCAGTTTTAAACAAATGCAATACATTAATTAACAATTAAGAAAGGAATTAAGACATGGGTAACGCATACGGTATTGATATAGGCACAAGTAATTTTAAAATGTGCTGTAGTGACAAGGACAAGATACTTAACGAGAAGAATATTATAGCTATTGCTAACAAGACAGAGCTTTTAGCTTTTGGTGATGAGGCATATGAAATGTATGAGAAGGCACCGGAACATATTGAGGTTTCATTTCCTGTAAAGTTTGGCGTAATAGCTGATATTGAGAATATGCAGACACTTCTTTTTAACTTCTTTAACAAGATTAATGAAGAAAAGAAGATTACAGGTTCAGATTTTTATATTGCTGTGCCTACAGATGTAACAGAGGTAGAAAAGAGAGCTTTTTATGAGCTGGTTGTTGATTCCAAGGTTAAAGCAAAGAATGTTTATGTAGTTGATAAGCCAGTTGCAGATGCTATTGGTGCAGGACTTGATGTAACCAAGTCTAAGGGTATTATGGTTGTTAATATTGGAGCTGAGACAACAGAAATATCAGTTCTTTCATTAGGCGGAATTGTTATTAGCAAGGCTGTTAAGATTGGCGGCAATAAGCTCGATGACTGCATTATAAGCAATGTAAGAAAGGCTTATAATCTTGTTATCGGAAGCAAGACTGCTGAGAATTTAAAGAAGGAATTAGGAAGTGCAGTTCCTGTTTCAGAGAGCTTTGCACCTGGTTTTGGAAGAAATGTTTTATCAGGACTTCCTGTGAGTGTTGATATTTCTTCAGATGTAATATATCAGGCAATAATCGATGCGCTTCATTCTATTATGGATGCCATAAAGGTTATTCTTGAGAGAACTCCACCAGAACTTGCAGCTGATATTATCAAAGATGGTGTTTATTTTACAGGAGGGACAGCACAGATTAACAATCTTGAAAAGTTTATTAAAGAAGAGACTAATCTTAATGTTAATATTGTTGAACATCCGGCAGAAAGTGTTGTAAGAGGTCTTATGGGAGTTGTCTCTAATCCTGATTTTGCTAAGGTTGCATACACTCCTACAGAGAAAAATTTTGATTAAGGATTGGTTAAAAGATGGGAAAGAAAATTTCTTCATTTATGACTTCGAAGAATATTCTCATTGTGCTTACGGTTCTTTGCTGCTTCTTTATTGGAACAAGCTTTTTTACTGATACACTTACCAGACCATTAAAAAAGGTTGTTTCAATGGTTGTGGTTCCGGTTCAGAAGGGCATGAATAATATTGGATTGTGGGTGTATGACAAATACGAAACCCTTCAGGAAATATCAGTTGTCCTTGATGAGAATAAGAATCTTCAGAGTCAGGTTGATGAGCTTACGGAAGAAAATAATCAGTTAAAACAGGATACTTACGAATTGTCAAGATTAAGAGAATTATACCAGCTTGATTCACAATATACAGAATATTCAAAAGTTGGTGCAAGGGTTATTGGAATGACAACTGATAACTGGCATTCATCTCTTAAGATAGACAAAGGAACAGATGATGGCATTCAGGCTGGAATGAATGTTATTGCAAGCGGAGGACTTGTAGGTATTATTTCTGAAACGGGCAGTAATTATTCTATTATTAAGACAATTACAGAGAATAACAGTAATGTAAGCGGAATGTTAATAGACAGTAACGAAACGTGTATTGTACAGGGTGATATTGAACTGATGGATACAGGCATGATACGTGTAACACATTTCAAAAGTGATGTTATTGTAAGAAATGGAGATAAAGTTGTTACTTCTAATATAAGTGACAAATATTTACAGGGAATACTGATAGGGTATGTTAAGGATGTTAAGCTGGATTCTAATAATCTTACCCAGTCAGGTTATATTGTACCAGCTGTGGATTTTAATAATCTGCAGGAGGTTTTGGTAATAACACAGCTTAAAGAATAAGTGTTTATTGGGACTATTGATTATGAAAAGAAAGATAACGGAATTAATTATTATATTGTTTTTCTATCTGATGCAGGTTTCTGTTGCAAGAGTGATTTCAATTGCTAATATTTCTCCGAACTGGCTTATTATACTGCCTGTATTTTTCGGATTTTTCTGTGGAAAAAATGACGGAATGTTTGTCGGATTTTTTGCAGGAATTATGTATGATCTGTTCTATTCAGGACTGTTTGGGGTTACTGCACTTATTTTTATTTACATAGGATATTTTTCAGGCTTTTTTTATCAGAAGTACGAGGTAAGGGAAATTCTTATCCCCCTCGCACTTGTGATTGCAGCCGATTTTGGATATGGATTCATATCGTATATTGGTAATTTCCTGCTTCATAACAGACTTAATGTGGGATTCTTTATGTCAAGATTTATCCTTCCGGAAGTAGTGTATACAGCACTTGTTTCGCTTATTATCTATCATCCGGTTCATTATGTATGTGTGCTGACAGGGCAGGAAAGAGAAAGAAAGAAGAAAGGTAAGATTGATGAAGGAAGTATTTGATTATATTGTAAGTCTTCTAAAATCAAGGATTTTTCCTATGATTCTTGTGTTTATAATTCTGATATCAATTCTTGTACACAGATTATTTGTTCTTCAGATAATAAATGGAGAGTCATATGTAGAGGATTTATCTAGTTCTATACAAAAAGATATGAGTGTTGCGGCTGCCAGAGGCCGTATCTATGACCGTAATGGTGTTCTTCTTGCTTATAATGACCTGTCTTATGCGGTTAAAATAAGTGATTCTGGAAGATATTCAGATAATGCAGCTAAAAATAAAACTATTAATGATTCAATTAACAATACATTGAACATTATTGAGGAACATGGAGATACATATTCGAATGATCTCCCTATTATTTATAACAATGGACAGTTTTCTTATAATGTTGAGGGAACATCGCTTTTAAGATTTCTGCGTGATTCATATGGAACTGAATCAATAGCGGCTTTGTCAGATGAGCAGAAAGCGACATCAGCAGAAAATATGTTTAAATATTTATGTAAAACATATAGTGTTGATTATGATGAATTTGGAATTGAGCATTCATTAATGATTGTTAATCTCAGAAGATATATGGCAGCCAATTCTTATAACAGATATCTTTCGTTTGTTATAGCGAATGAAGTTTCAAATGAGACCGTTGCGGCTATTCTTGAAAATAGTGATAATCTTGTAGGGGTGACTGTTGAGGAACAATATATCAGAAGATATGTTGACAGCATTTATGCTCGCAGATTCTTGGATATACAGGAACAGTATCAAATTCGGAACTTGAGGAATTAGGTGATGGATATGAAAGCAATGATATTGTAGGTAAATCCGGAATTGAAAAAAGTATGGAGAGTGAGTTATCTGGTGTTAAAGGCGAAAAGAAAGTATATGTTGATACTGTGGGAAGAATAACTGAAGTGCTTGATGAAGATTCACCACAGGCAGGACATGATGTATATCTTACAATTGATATTAACTTACAGAAGGATATATACAATGCCATAGAAGATGAAATAACAAACATTTTTATGACATATTTTACATCAGGTACTGACAAATATACTTATACAAGTTCAGGGGATGTAGATAAGGTCTATATTACAGCACCTGAAGTATATTTTGCACTGATTGACAATAACCTTGTTTCTATAAAGGATATTGAACAACAGAATACATCTAATGAAGCTGATATATACAGCCAGTTTATCAGCAAGAAAGAATCAACACTTTCATGGGTAAGGGATGAACTTGTTTCTGGAAATACCCAGTATGGAAAACTTTCTGAAGAACAGCAGTTATATATATGGTATATATATGACCTTTTAAGAACAGAGAATATATTCAGCACATCAAATGTTGATAAAAGTGATAGTGTGTATAAAGACTGGATTGATGGTGATTCTACGAGTCTTCAGCAGCTTCTTACATACGGAATATCAAAGAACTGGATTGATATGTCATCGCTTACTTCTGAGAAATATACAAGTTTACAGGAATCATATGATGCACTTGTTGATTATATAGTTTCAGCACTTGATACTGATACGGCATTTTTTAAGAAAATGTACAAGTATATGATTAATTCGGGAAGCATTTCGGGCAGACAGGTATGTATGCTTTTATATGAGCAGGGATTTCTTGATATTGATGGTGATGACTCCATGTATAACGCCCTTGTTTCAGGAAGTATGAGTGCATTTGATTTTATGTCTAATGTAATATCAAATAAAATTATTACACCGGGACAGCTTGCATTAAAGCCTTGCTCTGGTTCAGCAGTTGTGACAAATCCATCAAATGGTGATATTCTGGCATTGGTTTCATATCCAAGTTATGATAACAATAAATTATCTGGAACTATCGATGCCAAATATTACAATTCACTTGTTAATGATAATGCAAGCCCGCTTCTTAACAGAGCCACACAATCATTTATAGCACCTGGTTCTACATATAAACCATGTACTATAATTACCGGTATAGATACAGGCCTGATAACATCATCAACAACATTTAACTGTTCAGGATCATTTGACAAGGTTACACCTGCACCAAGATGCTGGCAGAAATGGGGACATGGCTCAGAGAGCCCGGCGACTGCATTAAGAGATTCATGTAATGTATATATGTATAATGTTGGATATAATCTTGCATGCAGCAAAAATGGTTCTTATAATAGTACTTATGCAACTAATATATTCAAAAAATATTCAGATATGCTTGGATTATCAACTAAAACAGGTGTTGAAATTGAAGAAGGAACACCTAGTGCATCATCTCAGGATGCGATAGCTTCAGCTATTGGACAGGGTAACCATAGATACAGTACTCTTAACATGGCAAGATATGTAACTACAATTGCAACATCAGGAACATGTTATAATTTTACACTTATAGATAAGATAACTGACTATGATGGCAATGTTATACGGGAGAATAGCGCTGAAGTTAATAACCAGGTAGAGTTAAGTTCTGACATATGGAATACTGTTCATACAGGTATGAATCTTACAGCAGGTACCTATTCAGCATTTAACCAGCTTGGAATTTCACTTGCAGCAAAGACAGGAACTGCCCAGGAGAAGAAAACAGATCCTGACCATGCTACACTGATTTCTTATGCACCTTATGATAATCCGGAATATTGTGTTGCAGTACGTATACAGAATGGTTATACTTCTAGTAATACAGTAGCTTTAGGAGCACAAATTTACAAATTACTTTTTAATATTTCAGATTAAAAAGAATTATTAAAATAATAAAATATGATGGAGAGGTGAATGTTTTGGATAATTCAGTTATGATTAAGGGAAGTAGTAATGGAATAACTGTTGTTCTTGATAATGACATGCCATTTGAAGAATTATTAGATAATATTTCAGAAAAAATTCAAAAAACGCATCTAAAATTCTTTAATAATGCGAACATGGCTATTTCTTTTAATGGAATGACATGCCATTTGAAGAATTATTAGATAATATTTCAGAAAAAATTCAAAAAACGCATCTAAAATTCTTTAATAATGCGAACATGGCTATTTCTTTTAATGGAAGAGATTTATCATCTGAAGAGGAAAAGAGAATTCTTGATATAATATCTGAGGTG